>NZ_JBHXTO010000048.1:0-39203 GCF_042677425.1 Streptomyces sp. NPDC127119
GGCGCGGCCCCATCAGGGGCGCGGGGAACTGCGCGGGTGACCCCCACCGGCCCGCGGCCGACGTCGAGAGGGTCGTGGCCCTTAAGGGGCGCGGGGAACTGCGCGATCCTTCAGCTCGGCCCCCTGCGGCCCGCAGCCGCGTGAACGGCCAGAACCAGCCGCTGGTTCTCCGGAGCCGCGCCGCCCGGGAACGCGATCCGCCGCCGCGTGTACCCGTACGCCAACCCGCTCCGCGGATCAGCGAACCCCTGCGACCCACCGGCCCCACTGTGGCCGAAGGCCCCCGCCCCCAGGAACGGATGCCACATGTCGGCCGTGGCCTGGAACCCCAGCCCGTACGACTTGTGCGCCCGCGCCACCAGGTCGTACCCCACGGAGTGGATCTGCCCCACCTCCGCGACCGTGTCCGGCTTGAGCAGCGCCGCGCGCCCGTTCAGCTCCCCGACCGCCGCCGCGTACATCCCGGAGAGCCCGCGCGCGGAGGCGACCCCGCCGGCCGACGCCTGCCCGAGGGCGCGCACCGCACGGGAGTTGGGGAAGTCCACCAGCGGCACGGCGCCCGGCACATGCTCGTTGAACGCGATCGAGGCCAGCGTGTGCGGCCCCCGGGGCGTCGCGTCCAGCAGCGCCTGTTCCGGCGGTGTCGGTGCCATCGGCAGCACCGACAGGTACCGGTGCTCCTCCGACTCGGGCAGTCCCAGGTGGAAGCCCAGCCCGTACGGCGCGCGCACCCGCTCCTCGTAGATCTCCTGGAGCGTACGGCCGGTGGCCCGCCGGACGACCTCGCCCGTGAGCGCGCCGATCACCAGCGCGTGGTAGCCGAAGGCCGTGCCGGGCCGCCAGAACGGCTTCTGGCCCGCGAGCCGTTCGGCGATCACCCGGTCGTCGGCCAGTTCGTCGAGGGTGAAGCCCGCGTCCGACCCGACCAGCCCCGCCCGGTGCGCCAGCAGCTCCCGCAGGGTCACCGCCGACTTGCCCTCCGCCACGAACTCCGGCCAGTAGTAGGCCACTTCGCGATCCAGTTCCAGCGTGCCGTCCTGCACGAGGAGGGCGACCACCAGGTGGGCCGCCCCCTTCGAGGAGGAGAAGACACCGAACAGCGTGTCGCCGTCGGTGTCCGCGCCGGTCCACAGATCGACGACCCGCCGCCCCTGTACGTACGCGCTCAACTGGCCCGCGTAGTCCGGGCGTTCGGCGGCGACGACGGACGCGAACTCCTCGCGTACCGCCTCGAAGCCTTCGGCGACGGTGCCGTGGATCTCCTGTGCCATCCGTGCTCTCCTCAGATCTCTGCCGGTGCCGTGGAGCTCTGTGCTCGGTGCCCTTTGTACTCTCGGCGCTCAGGACACCGTCAGCAAGGCCCGCGCCACCTGCGCGAACTCTCCCTTCGGATGATCGCGGAAGAGCGGCTCCGTGCCGAACAGCACGGTATGCGGCCCGCTCACCACCGAAGCCCGCCCGGCGGCCTGCGCGGGTCCGCCGCTGCCGTCCTCCAGCGCACGCCAGTGCCCGGAGACGAGCGGATTCCCGCCGGCCGCGCCCGCGTACGACTGCTCCACGCGCACCCCGGCACCGAGGCCCGTGAACCACACCGGCGCGTAGACGAAACCGTGGTCGGGGGCGCCCGAGGTCACCCCGCCACCGGACGAATTGACCACCTTTACCACGCCGTTGGCGTCCGGGTTGCCCGCCACCGCCTCGACCGGGAGGAGACCGGCGGAGGTGTTGAGAGCCGCTCCGGTGGTTCCCCTGCCCACCAGCCCCTTCCGGCCCACGAAGGTGTTCAGCGCGGTGCGCGCGGCCGGGGTGAGGTCCGCGGGGTCCAGCCCCGAGGACGCGAACAGGACGTCCGCCCGCGACCAGTCGAAGCCCGCGTTCAGGATCGCCGTGGACACCGGGACCACGTCGAAGTTCATCTCCCGCAGCGCGAACAGCTCACCCGGTGCGACCGCCGCGGCCACCCGGACCCGCCGCAACGCGGCGCCGCCGCTCTCCTTCGTCGCGTCGAAGGCCACGTCGTACGTCCTCGCGGCGACCGCTGCCTTCTCACGGGCCGACGCGGGCACGATCGCACCGCCGTCGGCTGCCCGGCGCACCGAAACCCCTTCCCTGAGAAGGGAGTTGAGTGCCGAGATCTCCCGGGCGTCGTCGAGCCGCAGCCGCAGCCGGGGCTGCTGGGTGCCGCCGGACGCCACGTACCCGACCTTCGCGGCGGCGTGCACCGCCCGGTCCGGCACGGCGAGCTTCGAGGTCCGTACGGTGTCGACGGTCGCGCCCCACAGCCGGCCGAGACTCCAGCCGGAGATGTCGTACATCACCGACACCTTGTCACTGATGTCCCGCCCGTCCGCCAGCATCACATGGGCCATGCCGCGCTTGGGCTGCCGAAGATCGACGACGTACGAGCCCTTCGCGTACGCCTTCCCGCCGAGCCCGAAGTCCCTTGTGGCCTGCCGGACCTGGACGTCGTTGGCGAGCAGGTGGTCGACGAGACGGGCCGCGGCCGGCGCCGAGCGCTGGGCGTCCGGGCCCGCCGGAATCACGTACGCGCGCGGGAAGTCGGTGGTGTAGACGTCCTCCGGGCCGATGCCCGGGACACCCGGCACCGTCTCCGGCGAGACCGGGACCTGGGCGGCGCCCGTCACGCTCCGGCGGAACACCTCGATCTGGTCGGCGACCAGTGAACCGCGGTGCGTGCGCGCGTAGTCGAGGCTCGCGCGCATCGCCGCGCCCGCGATGGCCACGTTGATCGACGCGCGGCGGCGCAACTCGGTGACGGGCAGTTCGTCGTACTCCTCGTTGTTCACCGCCATCGGGAACTCGACCGTGTGCGCGGCGACCGTGCCGTGGAACGGCATGTACTGCGGGGTGAAGATCGGCGGCCAGTCGTCCCAGCCCTCCGCCTGGTCCCGGAAGGGGATCTGGGCCGGTTCCACCCCGTCCTTCTCCGGCGTGTATCCGAGGCCGTTGACGGCGGCCTCCATGCCGAGGGCGTTGGCGTAGGTGTTTTTCAGGAACAGGTCGTACTCGTAGTTCTCGCCGTGCGGCGGAGTCGTCGGCTCGATGAGGGTGCCGTTGACGTAACCGTGCAGGTCGACCATGAGCGCGGGCTGCTTGTCGATCGCGATCTGCCGCATCGCCCGTACCTCGGGCTGCGAGGCGGTCACGAAGTCCCGGTTCAGGTCGAAGCCGTTGGCGTTCGCACGGGTGCCGGCGATACGGCCGTCCGGGTTCGCGGTGATGTTGAAGTACACGCGGTGGTGGGCGAGGAGGTCGGCGGTCGTCCCGTCCCTCGCCGTGGCGAGCTTCTCGATCAGCTTGAGGGAGGCGTCCGTGCCCTCCCACTCGTTGCCGTGGATGTTGTTGTTGAAGAAGACCGGCGTCTTGTAGTCCCGCTTCACGGCAGGGTCCTTGGCGGCGGCGACCGGCGCGTTCTCGATCAACTCGCGCAACCGCTCCTGGGCGCGCGCCTGCCGCTCCGACTCCGGCGCGGTGACCGTGACCAGAAACAGCCGGTGCCCACCGGCGGAACGCCCCGCGACCTCCACACTCACCCGGTCGCCCAGGCGCTGCAGCGCGTTCAGCTTCGGGGCGATGGCGTGGTACGGGGTCAGGCCCAGTTTGATGGACTTGTCGGCCGGGTTCTCCGCGTCCGGGGCGAGGACCTGCTCACGCGGATAACCCCGTACGGCCCCGGCGTCGGGGGTGAGTTCGGTGACCGGGGCGGTCAGGGCACGGTCGGCGGCGCTCCCGGGTGCCCCGGCGGCGACGCCGACGCCGTCGGAGGGGCCCGACCCCTCGCGGACCGGCGCCCCCGGGCGGGGCGTCGGGTCGGCGACGGCGCCGTTCGGGGTCAGCAGGAGCGAGGCCGCCGCGGTGGCGGTGGCCGTGGCGATCAGGACGGGTCTCGGTAGGCGCACGTGTACCTCCACGGAGAGGACCTGACAGGGGTCACTTCGGTACGGAGGTCTACCGGCTCGCCCCTCCCGCAACAAGGGGGCGTCGGCGTAACCGATGAGGCGGACGCCGGGTCCCGGACCGGGCGGAGGAGGCATCCTGGGAAGGGACCCGACCCGACCCGGCCGAACCCGGGTCGACCAGGCAGGCACCCGGCAGCACGCGTGCGTGAGGCGAGGAGAGCCCATGGCAACGATCCCGTCGCTCCCCAGCAGGGACGACGTCGCGCGTATCGCGCGCAGCACGACCGACATCACCGGCCAGCTCCTGGACACCGCGGGCAACCTCACCCGTATCGCCGTCAACACCTTCGATCCGAGGGACGGTTCGGGGGCGGAGGTGCTGCGGGTACTGCGCGAGACGACCGCCGAACTGGCCGAGGCGAGCGCGTCACCGCAGGCGCAGGAGGCGTTCTACCGGATGGTGGACACGCTGACACGGCTGGGGACGAGCGGGGCGCCCCTCGCCGTCCACCCGGTCAGCGAACCGGCCCGCGCGCTCCTCACCGCGCTCGGGGACAGCCTGCTGCCGCTCCTCGACGCGGTGGAACCCGCGGTCGAGGAAGCGGCGGAAGCACTGGGAGAACTGGTGGACGCCTCGTCGCCGCTCCTGCCCGCGGCGGCGGGGGTGGCGGCCGGCACGCTGCTGGTGCTCGCGCCGGTGATCCGGGCCGCGGCGGAGGTGCTGCGGGACTCGTCGCCCGAACTGCGGCGTATCGCCGACGCGTTGACGTCCGCGGTGGCTCCGCTGCTGCCGGTGCAGGTGGCGTTGGCCGAACGGGCCGCGGGGGCGGGGGCGGGGGTGGTGCGCGCGGTGGTGCCGCCGCTGGCGGACCTCACGGAAGTGGCCGCGGCCGGCTTCCGGGTGGGACGGCCGGTGCTGATCGCGGGGGAGGAGATGGTGGTCTCCGGCCTCGAACAGCTCCAGCCGCTGCTGTTCGCTTCCGCGGGGTGGGCGGGTCGGGCGGCACGGGTTGTGGCGGTGCGGGTGTCCGCGGCGGTTTCGCCTGCGGCGGGCTCGGCGGTGGTGGTGACGGGCCACCCAGCCTGACCCGCACCCGCGGACGGGCCTGGGCCGGCTCAGAGGGCGCGCGTCCGTAGGGGCTGGCCGCGCAGTTCCCCGCGCCCCTTGAAGGCGGGGCTGAGGCCGGATTCCTGGGTGCGGGTTGTCGTGGGTTGCTCGCGCAGTTCCCCGCGCCCCTGGGGGTGGGGCCAGGCGTCGGTTCGTCCGGCGCGGGCCGGTGGGGGTTGCTCGCGCAGTTCCTCGCGCCCCTGATGGGGCGCAGCCCTCTTGGGGGCGCGGGGAACGGCGCAGTCTTTTGGCTTTTCAGGGGCGCGGGGAACGGCGCAATCTTTTGTTTTTAGGGGCGCGGGGAACTGCGCGGTCAGGCCCCACCGAGCCGTAGGCGGCAAGGCCCCGCCCGGTAGGGTGGGTGTATGCGTGATCTTGGGGTGGGGTTCAGGTACTTGATGCGCGGCCAGCGCTGGGTCGCCGGGCACGGAAAGCAGTTCGGCTTCGGACTGATCCCCGGCCTCATCACCCTCGTCCTGTACGCCGCCGCCCTGATCGCCCTGGCCCTGTGGGGCACGGACTTCATCACCTGGGCCACCCCCTTCGCGGACGACTGGTCGAGCCCCTGGCTCGGCCTCTTCCGCGGCTTCCTGACGGCAGTCCTCTTCGCGCTCGCCCTGCTCCTGTCCGTGATCACCTTCACCGCCGCCACCTTGATCATCGGCCAGCCCTTCTACGAGAGCCTCTCCGAGAAGGTGGACCGGGACGTCTCCCCGGACGGCACGGCCCCCGAGTCGGGCCTCCCGCTCTGGCGCGAACTGCTGATCTCGACCCGGGACAGTCTCCGGATCGTGGCCAGGGCCGTGGTCTGGGGCGTGCTGCTCTTCGCGCTCGGGTTCATCCCGTTCGTCGGTCAGACCGTCGTCCCGGTGATCGGTTTCTTCGTCACGGGTTTCTTCCTCACCGAGGAACTGACGGCGGTCGCGCTCCAGCGCCGCAACGTCGTGCTCCGCGACCGCCTCACCATGCTCCGTTCCCGCAGGATGCTGGTCTGGGGCTTCGGCACCCCGCTGGGCCTCGCCTTCCTCGTCCCCTTCGTCGCCGTCTTCCTGATGCCCGGCGCGGTCGCGGGCGCCACGCTGATGGCCCGCGACCTGCTGGGCGAGGAGACCCGCGAGGAGAACGAGGACGAGGACGACCAGGCTCCCGCGGGTTCACTCAGCGACTGACGTCACTCACCGGCGTCCGCCGCGACCGTGAGGATCGACCGGACCTGGGCGATGATGTCCAGCCGGTTCTGCACGAACTGCGCGTCGGTGACCGTCCCGCTCGCCGGATCGGTGTTGCCCGTCCCGAACTCCAGTACCGGAGTGTGGACATGGCCGCCGGGCAGCGAGCCCGCCAGGCCGAGCCGGTCCCGCAGGAGCGTCGCGCGGTACGCGATCTCGTTGGACAGGTAGTTGCCCCCGCCGCCCGCCCGGGCCGTCGAGCCCGCGGTCGGCCCCTCGGGGCGTACGACGGGATCGGTCCCGCCCGCCGGGATCTCGGTCACCGACGTGTTGTCGTACACGGGGAAGCGTCCCGTGTCCGCCGCGACGATGTCCTTGTACGGCAGGGTCGTCGTCGTCCACTGCGGCTGCGAGGCCGGGTCGGTCACGGGGACGGTCTCGGTGCGGGAGAGGTTCTCGTTGTCGGGGAAGCCGCCCCGCCAGGCCCCGTTGGTGCGCTCGATGTCGATACGGCCCACCCGGCCCTGGCTGACCGTGGTGAACAGGTCGACATGGGGGAGGTGGGCGCGCAGGGTCCGTTCCACGGTCCCATCGGCGAAGTCCTGCCAGCGGACCGGGAAGACGGCCGTCTCGATGCGCGCGGGACCGTCCGCCGTCCTGATCACCGTGCCGTCCAGGGCGAGCGCGGTCGCCCCCGACGGGTTGGAGATCCGTACGTCCCGGTCCAGCGTGAACGGATCGAACCCGGTCACCAGGATCCGCTTGACCTTCTTGGACCCGGCTGTGGACGCGGCTGCGGACTTGTCCTTGGTCGCGGATCTGGACCCGGAGTGCGGGTAGCGGATGGAGTCCTGGCCCCGTGACGTCCGCTCCAGCGCGGCCAGCAGTTTCGCGCGCCGGGCCTCGGTGAGCCCGAACTCCGGCTGCCACTGCCGTACTTCACGCGTCATGCCGAGCCGGGCCCAGTACAGCGGCCGGTCGTCGTCCCTGCTGAGGTCGCCGCCCGCGGGCCCGCGCCCCTGGGCCCGGTCCACCGCCCGCTGCCACAGCCGCGAGCCCTGCCGTTCGATCAGCCGCTCGGCCTGCGCGTACGAGCGGGTCCTGCCCAGGGCCCGGGCGAACTCCGGTGCCACCGTGTCGAATCCGGACCGGGCGAGGATCTCCTGGGGTGCGGCCCGGTCGAGGCGCTGCTCCTCCACGGTGGGCGCGGCCGCGGGGTTCTCCGCGGCGAGGGCGGGCGGTGCGGCGAGTCCGGCCAGGAGAGCCAGGCCGAGGGCGCCGATCCGAACACGTATGTGCGTCAAGGCGGTTCAGGTCCTTCCGTCGCGAGTGGGGACGTCGTCGGATGGCGGCAGTATGCGCGACGCACGGGACGCACGCCACAACGCGTGAGCCCTGTGACGTGCGTGACGTGCATGACGTGTGCGACGTGCGAGACACCGTGGTGCGTGATCCCGTGAAGGTCAGTCCTCACCCAGCAGCGTGAGGAAGTCCCGGAACGCCGCCGGCATGTCCACCGACTCCGGCGCGAGCAGCCACTGGTACTGCAGCCCGTCCATCACCGCGACGAGCAGCGGAGCCGCCCGTTCCGGTGTGAGCCCGCTCGGCAGCCGTTCCCCGTACTCGGTCCGCAGCACCTGTGCCATGTTCGCGCGTACGGCCTCGTACCGCTGCGTGAAGAACTCGCGTGCCGGATGCCCCTCCGTGACGCTCTCGCCGAGGAGCGCCGAGAAGGTCTGTACGATCCCGGGCCGCATGGCGTTGTACTCGACGAGCTGGCCGAGCAGTTCGAGCCGCCACCCGGTGCCGGGGACCGCGTCCCACTGGTCGCGCTCCGCCAGGACGGCGACGAGCAGCGCCTCCTTGGTGGGGAAGTGGTGCAGCAGCCCCTGCGGGGTGAGGGCGACCCGCTCGGCGACCGCGGCCAGGCTCGCGCCCCGGTAGCCGCGCTCGGCGATCACCTCCAGCGTCGCCCGGAGGATCTCCGCACGCCGTTCCGTGCCCCTGGCCGATCTGGGCGCCCCGCTCGTCATGACGTCACCGTACGACGGACGGGGTTCCCCATGCGGCTTCCCATGACATAAATATAACGCGGGCGTAACGAAACCTACCGATCAACAGGTGACGCGGGCAGGATGGCAGTGACGGATCGGTGCGCGACGGAACGCAACGCGACGCTACGCAACGCAACGGACTCAACGAGGAGGCACGGCCATGGCAGGAACGCGGCCCACCCCGGCCGATCAGGCGCGTGAGGCAGTGGTCGAGGCGGCTCTCGCCCGGCTCGACCTGGACACGAAGGCGCGGCTGCTCGCCGGCCAGGACATGTGGTCCCTGCCCGAGCTGCCCGGGATCGGGCTGAGGTCACTGGTCATGTCCGACGGCCCGATCGGCGTCCGGGGCGTGCGCTGGACCGCCGACGACCCGTCCATCGCCCTGCCGTCCCCGACCGCGCTCGCCGCCACCTGGGACCCCGCCCTGGCCCGCCGCGCCGGCCGGCTCCTCGCCCAGGAGGCCCGCCGCAAGGGCGTCCACGTGCTGCTCGCCCCCACGGTCAACCTGCACCGCTCCCCTCTCGGCGGCCGGCACTTCGAGGCGTACAGCGAGGACCCGTACCTCACCGGCCGGATCGGCACCGGATACGTGACCGGTGTGCAGGAGGGCGGGGTCGGCACCACCGTCAAGCACTTCGTCGCCAACGACGCCGAGACCGACCGCTTCACCGTGAACAACGTGGTCTCCCCGCGCGCCCTGCGCGAGCTGTACCTCGCCCCCTTCGAGGCCATCGTCGAGAACGCCCACCCCTGGGGCATCATGACCGCCTACAACTCGGTCAACGGCAGCACGATGAGCGAGCACCGGTACCTCGTCGAGGAGGTCCTGCGCGGCGAGTGGGGCTTCGACGGCTACAACGTCTCCGACTGGATGGCCGCCCGCTCCACCGTCGGCGCCATCGAGGGCGGCCTGGACGTCGCGATGCCCGGCCCGGTCACCGTGTACGGCGCCAAGCTCGCCGCCGCCGTCCGGGCCGGAGAGACCGACGAGGCCAAGGTCGACGAGGCCGTGCGCAACGTCCTGCGCCTCGCCGCCCGCGTCGGCATCCTGGAAGGCGCGGAACCGGTCGTCACCGACCTGCCCGAGACCGTGGACGGCGAGTCCCTGGCCCGCGAGATCGCCCGCCGCGCCTTCGTCCTCGTACGCAACGAAGGCGCCTTGCCCGTCCCCGCCGGGCACTCGGTCGCGCTCGTCGGCGCCGCCGCCCGTGACGCCCGCGTCCTCGGCGGCGGCTCCGCGACCGTCTTCCCGGCCCACGTCGTCTCCCCGCTCGACGGCCTGACCGCCGCACTTCCCGAGGGCACGCTGACGTACGCGGTCGGCGCCGACCCGAGCCAGGAACTGGCCGCCGCCGACAAGGGGTTCGAGCTGCGCGCGGTCTGCCGCGACACCGGGGGCGACGTCCTGGGCACCCGCTCCGCGCCGAGCGGCCACATCCAGTGGATGGGCAACGACCTGCCCGACGGCGTCACCCACGACCGCCTCGACAGCGTCGAACTGACCGGCACCTTCACCCCGCGCGAAAGCGGCTCCCACACGTTCGGGATCAAGGGGCTGGGCGCCTTCACGCTCACGATCGACGGCACGGAGCACTTCGACGGCGTCCAGAGCACCGACCTGGACGACCCGTTCGTGACGTTCTTCGGCGACCCCGTCGAGCGCGCCACGGTGGACCTGACGGCCGGCCGCGTCTACGACGTCTCCCTGCGCCACACCGTCGACGTCCCCGACGACGTGCCCATGCGGGTCATCAGCTTCACGCTCGCCCACCAGGAGCCCGCGCGCGACCCCGACGAGCTGATCGCCGAGGCCGTCGAAGCGGCCCGCGCCGCCGACACGGCGATCGTCGTGGTCGCCACCACCGAACGCGTCGAGTCCGAGGGCTTCGACCGCGCGGACCTCCGGCTCCCGGGCCGCCAGGACGAGTTGGTGCACGCGGTGACCGCCGCCAACCCGAACACCGTCGTGGTCGTCAACTCCGGCTCCCCGGTGGAACTGCCGTGGCGCGACGAGGTCGCCGCGGTCCTCCTCGGCTGGTTCCCGGGCCAGGAGGGCGGCGCGGCCCTCGCGGACGTCCTCACCGGCGCCCACGAGCCCGGCGGCCGACTCCCCACCACCTGGGGCTCGATGGACTCCGCCCCGGTCACCGAGGTCACCCCCACCGACGGCGAACTCGCCTACACCGAGGACGTGTTCATCGGCTACCGCGCCTGGGAAAGGGAGAACCGCACCCCGACGTACCCGTTCGGCCACGGCCTCGGCTACACCGACTGGACGTACGACGAGATCGACGTGACGGGCACGACGGTCACGGTCCGCGTCACCAACACGGGCACCCGCACCGGCCGCGAGACGATCCAGCTCTACCTCGCCCCGACGGACCCCACCCCCGACCGCCCCGCCCGCTGGCTGGCGGGCTTCGCGAACGTCGAGGCCGCCCCGGGGGAGTCGGCCCACGCGACCGTCGACCTCCCGCCCCGAGCCTTCGAGGTCTGGGACGAGACGTCCGACGCGTGGACACCGGTGAAGGGCACCTACGAGATCGAGGCCTCCCACAGCCTCACGGACACGAGGCTGACGGCGACGTATGTCTTCTAGTTTTTGCTTTTAGGGGCGCGGGGCCGAGACATGTGCGGCTCCGCCGCGTGGGCGCGACCAGCCCCCACCGGCCCGCGGCCGAGGACATCGCCCAGCCACCCCTCACGCCGATGGCGTACGGGACGTCACCACCCCGTACGCCATCTCCGCCAGCCGCGCCTGCCCGTCCACACTCGGATGGAACCAGTCCCAGTGGCTCAACTGCGCCGTCCCGAACCGGTACTCGAAGACCGCCCCGCCGTCGAACCGGCACCGCCGCTCCTTCGCACACACCTCTTCCAGAACGGTGTTGTACGACTCCACCCGGTCCTGCACCCGATCCCGCCGCGTCGTCGCCGCCGCACTCAACGAGTCCGCGTCACCGAGCATGGAAGGACAGATCCCCAGCTTCCAGATCTGCTTGCCCACCGGATTCGTCCGCCCCTGCGACCACAGCCGCTTCAGATCGGGCACGCTGGACACGTACACCTGCGTCTTCGGCAACGCCGACCGCAGCGTGCCCAGCGCGTCCTCGAACTGGCTGCGGAAGTCCGCGACCGACGTCATCGAGGACACCGACGAACGGCAGGCGTCGTTCGCGCCGGCCATCACCGTGACCAACTGGGGCTTCTTCGCCGCGGCCTGCGCCATCTGACCGGGCAGGTCGGCCATGCGGGAGCCGGTCACCGCGTAGTTCCAGCTGCGCTGCGACGCCCCGGTCCTCCCCAGGAGCCGTACCGCGAGACTCTTCACCTTCGTGTCGGTGCCGGTCGCCCACGAGACCTCGGGGCAGTCGGTCAGCACCGAGCAGGCGTCGAACCCGCGGGTGATCGAGTCGCCCACGGCGGCCAGCGAGCGCGGGCTGCGGTCCCAGTCCGGCGTGGGCTTCGGTGAGGGTTTCCCGCTCCGCGCGTCAGTTCCTGTCGGGCCCGGGGAGTTGCCGCCGACCGCGTCGCATCCGGTCAGTCCCGCGACGCCGACGAGAGCCGCCACGACGGCCGCGAGGAGGCCCCGCGAACGGTGACCACGGTTTCGCATCCCCAGATCCCCTCGTTCATCACGCAACGACACTCCGCCCCGGAGCGTCCTCCCGGGTGAAACCTCCGTGTTTCCGGGCGCTTGGACCGACGGTACGTCACACTCCTTGCGCCCTCGCACGGTAGCCTCGGCACACGTGGCTGCCCTGCCACTGAACGATCCGCCAAGCCGCAAAGTGCCCGCTCTGTCCGGAGGTGCCAGTGACGACACGTGGAGTTCTCTACGTGCACTCCGCGCCGCGTGCGCTGTGCCCGCACGTCGAGTGGGCGGTCGCGGGCGTGCTCGGCACGCGGGTCAGCCTCGACTGGATCCGGCAGCCCGCCTCGCCCGGGACCTGGAGATCCGAGTTCTCCTGGAAGGGCGAGGTCGGCACGGCCTCCAAGCTCGCCTCGGCGCTGCGCGGCTGGCAGATGCTGCGCTTCGAGGTGACCGCCGAGCCGTGCGCGACCGCCGAGGGCGAGCGCTACAGCTGCACCCCTGATCTGGGCATCTTCCACGCGGTGACCGGGATCCACGGCGACATCCTGATCCCCGAGGACCGCCTGCGCGCCGCCCTGGCCCGCTCCCAGCAGGGCGAGACCCACCTGGAATCGGAACTCACCCGCCTCCTCGGCAAACCCTGGGACGACGAACTGGAACCTTTCCGCTACGCAGGAGAGGGCGCCCCGGTCCGCTGGCTCCACCAGGTGGTGTAGGGGCGCCTGCTTCCAGGGGCGCGGGGAACGGCGCAGTCCTTTGCCTTTTGCCTTTTAGGGGCGCGGGGAACTGCGCGACAAGCCCCCACCGGACCCGCACGCATCCACAACGCCAAGTGGCCCGGCCCCTCAAAGAGGAGCCGAGCCACTCACAGCTGGCCAGGGGCCGAAGTTCAGACCGTGCGGAACGCCAGCACCACGTTGTGCCCACCGAACCCGAACGAGTCGTTCAGCGCGGCGATCCGCCCCTCGACGGGCAGCTTCCGGGCCTCCCCGCGAACGATGTCCGCGGTGGCCTCCGCCTCGGGGTCGAGGTTCTCGACGTTGATGGTGGGCGGCGCGATCCGGTTGTAGAGCGCCAGCACCGTGGCCACCGACTCCACCCCACCCGCACCACCGAGCAGATGCCCGGTCATGGACTTCGTACCGGACACGGCGAAGTGGTCGGCGTCGTCGCCGAAGACCTTCCGCAGTGCCTTCAGCTCGGCCACGTCACCGGCCGGCGTGGAGGTCGCGTGCGCGTTGACGTGCACGATCTCCGCCGGGTTCAGGTCCGTGCTGTCGAGCAGGTGCTGCAGCGCGGCAGCGATACCGCGGCCCTCCGGCTCCGGCTGCACGATGTCGTGGCCGTCGGAGGAGATGCCCTGGCCGACCGCCTCCGCGTAGACACGGGCCCCGCGCCTGGCGGCGTGCTCGGCCGACTCCAGGACCAGGACGCCGGCGCCCTCGCCGAGGACGAAGCCGTCACGGCCGATGTCGTAGGGACGCGAGGCGCCCTGCGGGTCGTCGTTGTTCTTGGACATCGCCATCATGTTGCCGAACGCGGCGATGGGCAGCGGGTGGATGGCCGCCTCGGTGCCACCGGCGACGACGACGTCGGCGCGGCCGGTGCGGATCATCTCGATGGCGTAGCCGATGGCCTCGGCGCCCGACGCGCAGGCGGAGACCGGGGTGTGCACACCGGCGCGGGCGCCGACGAGCAGCCCCACGTTGGCCGAGGGGCCGTTCGGCATGAGCATGGGAACGGTGTGCGGGGAGACGCGGCGTACGCCCTTCTCCTTCAGCACGTCGTACTGGTCGAGCAGGGTCGTGACGCCACCGATGCCGGAGGCGATGACCGTGCCGAGCCGGTCGGGGTCGACGGTCGCGCCCTGCGCGGCGGCGTCCGACGCCTCGGCGCCGGCCTTGTCGGTGAAACCTGCGTCGGCCCAGGCCTCCTTGGCCGCGATCAGCGCGAACTGCGCCGAGCGGTCGAGGCGGCGGGCCTGCGGGCGGGGGATGACCTCGCCCGGCTCCACGGCGATCTGTGCCGCGATACGGACCGCCTGGTCGGCGGCCCAGTCCTGCTCCAGAGGGCGGACGCCGGAACGTCCGGCGACCAGGCCCTCCCAGGTAGAGGCTGCGTCGCCACCCAGCGGTGTGGTTGCGCCGATACCGGTGACGACCACGGTGCGATTGGTCGGGCTCACGGGAATTCTTTCTCCAACGGATACGAGGATTCAGCGGCGCCACCGCCGGGTGGCGGGGCTAAGCGGGTCCGGTGCTGTCCGGTGTGGTTCGGCAGTGCCCCGAAGGGGCGCGGGGAACTGCGCGACCAGCCACAACGGACTCGCGGGCGAAGCAGTGCACTCTCAGCGGAGCGCTCAGCCCTGGTGCTTGAGGATGTACTCGGTCGCGTCGCCGACCGTCTTGAGGTTCTTGACGTCGTCGTCGGGGATCTTGACGTCGAAGCGCTCTTCGGCGGCGACGACGACCTCGACCATGGACAGCGAGTCGACGTCGAGGTCGTCGGTGAAGGACTTCTCCAGCTGGACGTCCTCGACCGGGATGCCGGCGATCTCGTTCACGATGTCGGCGAGACCGGCGACGATCTCTTCCTGAGTGGCGGCCATGTCAGGCGCTCCTTCTTGTGTATCCAGAGGGTGTGGCGGTACGGCCGCCCGGAAAGTTCCGGACGGTGTGCCTAGGGGAGGGTAACGACCGTCGCGGCGTACACGAGACCCGCCCCGAAGCCGATGACGAGCGCGGTGTCGCCGCTCTTCGCCTCGCCGGTCGCCAGGAGCCGCTCCATAGCGAGCGGGATCGAGGCGGCCGAGGTGTTACCGGTGGTGCGCACGTCACGCGCGACCGTGACGTGTTCCGGCAGCTTGAGAGTCTTCACCATCGAGTCGATGATCCGCTCGTTGGCCTGGTGGGGAATGAAGACGTCCAAGTCGTCCGCAGTGAGTCCGGCGGCTTCCAGCGCCTCCTTGGCGACCTTGGCCATCTCGAACACGGCCCAGCGGAACACCGCCTGGCCTTCCTGCGTGATCGCGGGAAACTTGACCTCGCCCTTGGAGTCCAGGGGCAGCTGGGACACGTCCCCGCTCCTGAACCGGTCCCAGGGCACGGTCTGCTTGATGGTGTTGGACTTGTCGCCCTCGGAACCCCACACCGTGGGGCCGATGTGCGGCTCCTCGGAGGGGCCCACGACGACCGCGCCCGCGCCGTCACCGAACAGGAAGGCCGTCGCGCGGTCCTCCAGGTCGGTCAGGTCGGACAGTCGCTCGACGCCGATGACCAGCACGTACTCCGCGGAGCCGTCCACGATCATGCCCTTGGCGAGGGTCAGTCCGTAGCCGAAGCCGGCGCAGCCCGCCGAGATGTCGAAGGCCGCGGCCTTCGCCGTGCCGAGCTTGTCGGCGATCTCGGTGGCGACGGCCGGGGTCTGGCTGAAGTGGGAGACGGTCGAGACGACGACGGCGCCGATCTGCTCGGCGTTGATCCCGGCGTCGGCGATCGCCTTGCCGGACGCCTCGATCGACATCGCGGCGACGGTCTCCTCGGCGTTGGCCCAGTGCCGGGTCTCGATGCCGGAGCGCGAACGGATCCATTCGTCGGACGAATCGATGCGTTCGAGGATGACCTCGTTCGGGACGACACGAACCGGGCGGTAGCCGCCCACACCGAGGATCCGCGCGAACGGGGCGCCCTTGCGGGCCTTGATCTTCGACATGCTCAGTCGACTCCTTACGCGCTCAGGCCGAGGCGTGCTCGGCGATGAGCTCGCGAGCCGCTTCGAGGTCGTCGGGTGTCTTCAGCGCCAGCGTCTTCACGCCGGGCAGCGCGCGCTTGGCGAGACCGGTCAGTGTGCCACCGGGGCACAGCTCGACCAGCGCGGTCACGCCGAGTTCCTTGAAGGTCTCCATGCACAGGTCCCAGCGGACCGGGTTGGCGACCTGACCGACGAGCCGGGAGACGACCTCGGCTCCCGTGGCGACGGCGAGGCCGTCCTTGTTCGAGACGTACGTGAGCGTCGGGTCGGCCGGTGACAGTTCCGCCGCGGCCTGCGCGAGGACGTCGACCGCCGGAGCCATGTGACGGGTGTGGAACGCGCCCGCGACCTTCAGAGCCACCACCCGGCGTACGCCCTCGGGCTTGTCCGCCTCCAGGGCGGCCAGCTCCTCCAGCGTGCCGGCGGCCACGATCTGGCCCGCGCCGTTCACGTTCGCCGGGGTCAGGCCCAGCTTCTCCAGGTGCGGGATCGTCACTTCGGGGTCGCCGCCGAGCAGCGCCGACATACCGGTCCGGGTGACGGCGGCGGCCTCGGCCATCGCCAGGCCCCGCTTGCGCACGAGCGTCAGTGCGGCTGTTTCGTCCAGGACGCCCGCGAGGACGGCGGCCGTGATCTCGCCGACGCTGTGCCCCGCCACGGCGCCGGGCGCCGTGGCACCGAGTGCCGAGGCGGACAGGAGACCCGCGGCGACCAGCAGCGGCTGGGCGACGGCGGTGTCCCGGATGGCGTCCGCGTCGGCCTGCGTGCCGAAGTGGGCAAGGTCGAGCCCGATGGCGTCCGACCACGCGGCGACGCGGTCGGCGGCGCCGGGGAGGTCGAGCCAAGGAGTCAGGAAGCCGGGCGTCTGGGCGCCCTGGCCGGGAGCGACGAGTACGAGCACTCTCACACTCTCTCTTGTGAACGGGCACGGCCGCCCGTGGGGACAGGGACGAAGAACAGGAGGGGGAATTGTAGGTCCCCGACAAAAGCCTAGAGCTGGGGATCTCCATCGGCCAGACGCCCCAGGATCAGCGCGATCCGCAACGTGAACGCCGAACGTACGTCGGAAGGCGACCAGCCGGTGACGTCAGTCACACGTCGAAGCCGGTAGCGCACGGTGTTGGGGTGCACGAAGAGCATCCTGGCCGCGCCTTCGAGACTGCTCGCCTGTTCGAGATACACGCTCAAGGTCTCCAGGAGTGCCGACCCGGCCTCCTCAAGCGGTCTGTAGATCTCCTCCACCAGTTGGTCGCGCGCCGCCGGGTCACCGGCGATCGAGCGCTCCGGCAGGAGATCGTCCGCCAGTACCGGCCGGGGCGCGTCCTGCCAGGCGAAACACGCCTTGAGCCCGGCTGCGGCGGCCTGCGCGGACCGGGTCGCGGCCAGCAGGTCGGGGACCACGGGACCGGCCACCACGGCCCCCGCGGCGTACGGCCCGATCAGCGATTTGGCGACGGCCAGGGGGTTGTCGCTGCCGCCCGCGATGACGACCAGCCGGTCGCCGAGGACGCCGGTGAGCACCTGGAGCTTGGCGTGCCGGGCGGCCCGCCGGATGGCCTCGACGGTCAGCTCGCTGTCGCCGTCGGGTGCCGTGCCCAGCACCACGCACACATGCTCGGGCGAGTTCCACCCGAGGGCAGCGGCACGGGACACCGCTCCCTCGTCGGCCTCTCCGGAGAGCACCGCGTTCACGACGAGCGACTCCAGGCGGGCGTCCCAGGCACCGCGTGCCTCGGCGGCCTGTGCGTACACCTGGGCGGTGGCGAAGGCGATCTCCCGGGCGTACACGAGCAGCGCCTCGCGGAGCACGTTCTCGTCGCCCGGGGCCGCGACCTCGTCGATCGCGGACTCCATCACCTCGATCGTCGTACGCACCATCTCCACGGTCTGGCGCAGGGTGATCGCCCTGGTCAGCTCGCGCGGCGCGGTGCCGAAGACGTCCGTGGAGATCGCCTGCGGGGCATCGGGATACCGGAACCACTCGGTGAACGCGGCGATACCGGCCTGTGCGACGAGGCCGATCCACGACCGGTTCTCCGGGGGCATCGCCCGGTACCAGGACAGCGTCTCGTCCATGCGTGCGATGGCCTGGGCGGCGAGACTGCCGGACGACTTCTCCAGCCGCTTCAGGGTCGCGGTGTGCGCGTGGGCGGCGCGCGCGGCGCGTTCGGTGTTGCTGGATTCGGGTTCGGGCACGGAACAAGACTGCCTTATCCGGACGGCAGGATGCGGCGGAGGGTCGCAGGCGGCACGCCCGGCGGGTCTACCGTGGGTCGCGTGATGGACGTACGGCGCGCCGGCGAGCGCTACCGCGGAGGCGACCCGGCGGCCGGGATCGAGTCCCTGCACGCCTTCTCCTTCGGCCCGCACTACGACCCGGACAACCTCCGCTTCGGCGCGGTCATCGCCTGCAACGAGGAACGTCTGGCGCCCGGCGCGGGCTTCGACGAGCATCCGCACAGCCACACCGAGATCGTCACGTGGGTCGTCGAGGGCGAGCTGACCCACCGGGACTCCACGGGCCACGAGTCGCTCGTACGCCCCGGGGACGTGCAGCGCCTCAGTTCGGCGGGCGGGGTCCGCCACGTCGAACGCAACGACGGCGAGGTGCCCCTGCGCTTCGTCCAGATGTGGCTGGCCCCCCTGGAGCCGGGCGGCGACCCCGCGTACGAGGTCGTCCACGGCATCGCGGACTCCACGCCGTACGCGCTCCCGGCGGCGGGGGCGATGCTCCACGTACGCCGCCTCGCCCCAGGACAGCGGACCGCGATCCCCGACGCACGCTTCCTGTACGCGCATGTCGTACGCGGCGAGGTGCTGCTGGGCGGCGAGGTGCTGGGCCCCGGGGACGCGGCCCGTGTCGGGGACGCGAAGGACCTGGAGGCGGTGGCGCGCGGGGCGGCGGAGCTGCTGCTGTGGGAGATGGCGACCGGCTGAGTGCCGGACGTCACCGCACGGGCAGCGTCACCGCGCGGGCGGCGTCACCGTACGGGGAGGCGGGCCATCGCCGACCGGCTGTCGTCGTCCGCGGGCCGGTAGATCACCACCCGCTGGTCCAGGTCCTGGATCGGGGTGAGCACCTCGAAGTCCACCGCGATCTCGCCGGCCTCGGGATGCCGCATGACCTTGCGTCCGCGGCCCTTGACCTTGACGTCCCGCTCGGCCCACATCCGCGCGAACTGCTCGTCGTGCGTGCTGAACTCGACGATGAGGTCGCTCAGGGCCCGGTCCCCGGGATGCGCGGCCCACGCGGCACGCAGATGGGCGACCCCCTCCCGTACGACGCGTTCGCGGTCGACGTACAGCTCGCGGGTCCGCGGATGCATCAGGCACATCCACATCGAATTGCGCTGTGACGGCGGCAGGGCGGCGAAGTCCACCAGCAGCCCCGCCATCTCACGGTTCCAGGCCAGGATGTCGTAGCGGTGGTTCAGCACCATGGCCGGCAGGGGTGACAGGTCGCCGACCAGCCGGGCGAGGGTCGGCGCCGCGGTGGTGGCGGGCTCGTCGGCGTCGTCGGGGCGGCGCTGCCGGGACAGGTCGAAGAGGTAGGCGCGTTCGTCGGGGGTCAGGCGCAGGGCCCGCGACAGCGCGGCCAGCACGTCCACCGAGGGCCGCAGTCCGCGTCCCTGTTCCAGCCTGACGACGTAGTCGACGCTGACCCCGGCGAGTTCGGCGACCTCCTCGCGGCGCAGTCCCGGGGTCCGCCGGGACCGCCGACGCGCGGGCAGCCCGAGGTCGTGCGGGTCCAGGCGTTCGCGCCGGGTCCGCAGGAACGCGGCCAGTTCCTGTGTCGCGTCCACGGTGCGGTCCGTCGAGCGGTCCGTCGAGCGGGTCGTCATGTCCGGCCCAACAGTCAGGGTGGGACCGCTGTTCCCAGGAAGATCCTTCCCTTACCCCTGACCCGGGGTGCTCACAGACTCGCTGTCGACGACGGATCACGAGCGAGCACAGGAGAAACACCACCATGTCACTCACCCTCGACACCTACCGGCTGCTGGGCCGTTCCGGGCTGCGGGTCTCACCGCTGGCCCTGGGCACGGCGACCTTCGGCACCGAGTGGGGCTGGGGCGCCGAGCGGGACGAGGCGCGCAGACTGTTCGACCTCTACGTGGAGCGCGGCGGCAACTTCATCGACACCGCCAACACGTACACCGACGGCAGCTCCGAGCGCCTGCTCGGCGAGTTCACCGGCGCCCGCGGCGGCGTCGACCGCGAGAGCCTGGTGCTGGCGACGAAGTACACGACCCTGCGCCGGCCCGGTGACCCCAACTCCGGCGGCAGCCACCGCAAGAGCCTGTTCGCGTCGGTGGAGGCGAGTCTGCGCCGGCTGAACACGGACTACCTGGACCTTCTCTACCTGCACGTGTGGGACTTCACGACCCCGGTCGAGGAGATCCTGCGCGGCATGGACGACCTGGTCCGCCAGGGCAAGATCCTGTACGTGGCGATCTCCAACGCCCCGGCCTGGCAGGTGTCGCGCATGCAGGCGATCGCCGATCTGCGCGGCTGGTCGCCCCTGGTCGCCCTGCAGATCGAGTACAACCTGATCGAGCGCACCGGCGAACGCGACCTGATCCCGATGGCCCGTGAGATGGGGCTCGGCGTGGTCCCGTACTCGCCGCTGGCGGGCGGGGTGCTCACCGGCAAGTACAGCCGCGACGACCTGACCGCGACGGACGGGGCGCCCGGCGGCAGCAGCCGCAAGAACTTCAACCTCGCCCTGGGCACGGTCACCGAACGCAACCTCGCCGTCGCCGACGTGGTGAAGGAGGTCGCGGCGGAACTGGGCCGCACGCCCGCGCAGGTCGGGCTGGCCTGGACGCTGAGGAATCCGGCGGTGACGGCGCCGGTCCTCGGCGCCCGCACCCCCGCGCAGCTGGAGGGCAACCTGGGCGCCCTGGAGGTCGACCTCACCGCCGCCCAGCTGGCCCGCCTGGACGGGGCGAGCCGTATCGGCCTCGGCTTCCCGCACGACATGCTCGCCGGTGACCACATCCGCCGGGTGACCGCGGGCGACCTGCGGATCGAGTCCCGCCGCTGACACCCGTGGCAGATGTCCGGGAGGTTTCGGGCCGCGCCGGCCGATCGGGGTGCCCGGCGCCGTGAGTCCGTCGGTGCTCGCCGCGGAGGTGCGCTCGTCCGCCTTCGGTCCCTACTCCGTTGCCGCGGAACGGAGTTGCGCTTCTTTTCCCTTCGGTTCGGCGGGTCGCCCCGGGCGCCCGCCGTCCGTCGTTCCGCCTCTCTGCCGCCCGGTATCGGCGTACGGGCCGTTGTTACGCCCATGCGTCCCGTGTAAACGTCTTGTTCCCAATGTCCGTGAAGTCTTCCGGCTGAAAATGATCGGCCGTACGTTCGCTTCATCAGATGGTCTGACCATCACACCTACCGGTCCGGGAGGAAGGGCGTTGGACAAGTCGGTCAAGTTCGACGCGTTCGTGCGGCAGTCGACAAGCGTGAGCAGCGAGATCGTCGCCCACATCGAGACACTGATCAGCAGCGGTTCGCTGGCACCCGGCACCAAGCTGCCCGCCGAACGCGAACTGGCGCAGGTGCTCAAGGTCTCGCGGGCCTCACTGCGCGAGGCCATGCACGAACTGGAGGCCAAGCGGGTCGTCGAACGCAGGCCGGGCCGCGGCACCATCGTGCTGGAGGCACCCGCCCACGTACGCACCGTGTACGAGGAGATGCCCGAGTCCGAGCGGACCCTGCGCGATGTGGCGGAGCTGCGCGAGACGATCGAGCCCAAGTTCGCCCAACTCGCCGCGGAACGCGCCACCAAGGCCGGCCTGTACGCCTTGGAACGGGTGCTGGAGACCACCGCCCGTGACGACCTCACCCAGGAGGAGTCCCTGAGGGCGGACATCACCTTCCACATGCTGCTCGCCCAGGCGTCGCAGAACCCGCTGATGGTGGCCCTCAACTCACTCGCCAACAGCTGGACGGAGTCGGTACGCGCCTTCTCCCACGGCACCGACGAGGCCAGGCGCTCCTCGCACCTCGGCCATCAGCTCATCTTCACCGCAGTACGGAGCGGCAACGGCGCCGCGGCCCGGGACGCGATGCTGGCGCACCTCGCGGACGTCACGCATCTCACGAAGAACAACCTGCCTTCGTTCTGACGTTCTGATCCGGCCCGGCAGATCAATCCACCGGCCCCTCCCCGAAAGAGCACCCCATGCACCTCCAGACCTTCCTCCGGCATGCCCGGCCGTCCCGCACCGCCGTCGCCGTCTCGGCCACCGCGCTCGCCCTGCTCGCCGTGTCGGCCTGCGGCTCCGACTCCTCCTCGACCTCCGCGGCGGCCGGGTCCGGCGGCACCACCGACTTCAAGGTCGTCCTGCCCTGGTACGCCGACGCCGAGGGCGGCGGCTTCTTCGCGGCGAAGGCCGAGGGCCTGTACGACGACCAGAAGCTCGACGTCACCCTGCAGTCCGGCGGCCCCCAGGTCTCGGCCACCCAGCTCGTCGCCGCCGGCCGCGCGCAGGTCGGATTCGCCGACGCCGCCGGGATCGTCCAGGCCCAGCAGCAGGGCATCCCGATCGTCGCGATCGGCGCCCTCTACCAGGACAACCCGGTCGGCGTGATGACACACGCGGACGCGGACATCAAGTCCTTCGACGACATGGACGGCAAGACCTGGGTGACACAGACCGGCCAGCTCGGCCCGGCGTGGGTCAAGAAGAAGACCGGCATCGACTTCTCCACGCAGGTCTACCAGGGCTCCATCGCCAACTTCCTCAAGAAGGACAGCCTCGTCCAGCAGGGCTGGCCCACCAACGAGGCGTACCAGGCGCAGAAGGCCGGAGTGAAGGTCGACTTCATCCCGTTCTCCGACTCCGGCTACAACCCGTACAACGACGTCTTCTTCACCTCCGAGTCCTACCTCAAGAGCCACCGCGAGGAACTGACCGCCTTCCTCGCGGCCAGCATGCAGGGCTGGCAGGACTACATGGGTGACGTGAGCGTCGCCAAGACCGCCAACGCCGCCATCCTCAAGGCCAACGACCAGCAGACCAGCGGAAGCGTCTGGTACGCGTGGGACAAGCAGCGCAAGTACGTCGTCGCGGGTGACGGCAAGAAGCAGCTCGGCACGATGACCGCCGACCGCTGGAACACCCTCATCGACCAGATGAAGCAGCTCGGCCAGCTCAAGACCACCCCGAAGGCCGCCGACCTCTACGACTCCTCACTGCTCCCGAAGGTCGCCGCGCCGTCCGCCCTCCCCGCCGCGCCCGACGGTTCCTACTGACGGACTCCTGCCGACGGAAAGGAGCGACACCCATGAGTACAGCCACCGTGCACGACCCCGCCGCGGACCTCGGCCCGCTGGTCGACTTCGACGGCGCGGACAAGGTCTACAACAGCGGCTTCCGCGCCCTGGCCCCCATCGACCTGCGGCTGCCCCGGTCCGAGATCACCGCCCTGGTCGGCCCCTCCGGCTGCGGCAAGTCGACCCTGCTGCGCATGGCGGCCGGCCTGACCGCCCCGACCAGCGGCACCATGAACCGCCGCACCGACCGCATGTCGTACGTCTTCCAGGACCCGACCCTGCTGGCCTGGCGCTCGATCCGGGCCAACGTCGAACTCGTCGCCAGACTCCAGGGCGTACCCCGCGCCGAACGGCGCGAACGCGCACAGAAGGCGATCGACCTGGTCGGCCTCCAGGGCTTCGAGAAGTCCTACCCGCGGGAGCTGTCCGGCGGCATGAAGATGCGCGCCTCGCTCGCCCGGTCCCTCACCAGCGACCCCGAACTGCTGCTGATGGACGAGCCGTTCGCCGCCCTGGACGAGTTCAACCGGGAGAAGATGGGCGTCGAACTGCTCCACCTGTGGCGCACCCGCCAGGTCACCGTCATGTTCGTCACCCACTCCATCCCCGAGGCCGTACGCCTCGGCCATCAGGTGGCCGTGATGGGCACGGGCCCGGGGTGCGTCATCGAGGTGTTCCGCTCCCCGAGCCCGCCCACCACGGACCCCGCCGCCCCGCGCGACGACGCCGCACTGCGGGAACTGCGCACCGAGATCTCGACCATGCTGGGAGGCGCGGGGATATGACCGTGCTCGACACCGCGCGGACCTCCGTCGAGGACGCGCAGCCCGCCAAGTCCCCGCGCGCCGGACGGCCCGTGGCCCTGCGGACCGTACTGCCGCCGCTGGGCGCACTGGTGGTGATGATCGCCCTGTGGCAGCTCGTGATCGTCGCCTTCGACATCCCCGGTTACATGCTGCCCTCGCCCATGACGATGGTGGACACGGTTCTGCACGAGGCCGACTCCGTCCTCACCCCGACCTGGGTGACCCTGCGCGAGTCGGTGCTCGGCTTCGTGCTCGCGGCGGTGGTCGGCGTGAGCAGCGCGCTGGTGATGGGGCGCTGGCGGCTGATGGAACGCAGCCTGTACCCCTACCTGATCCTGCTCCAGACCATCCCGATCGTGGCCATCGCGCCGCTGTTCGTGGTGTGGCTCGGCCCCGGCATGGCCACCAACACCATGGTGGCCGCGATGATCGCGCTGTTCCCGGTGGCCGCGAACACCCTCCAGGGACTGAAGTCCATCGACCGCAACCTGGTCCAGCTCTACTCGATGGCAGGCGCCCCCGCCCGCGTCCAACTGCTGTTCCTGCGGCTGCCGGGCGCGCTGCCGGAGATTTTGACCGGACTGCGGGTCGCCGCCGGTGCCTCCGTGATCGGCGCGATCGTCGGCGAGTTCGTGGCCGGTGTCGGCGGCGGTGCGGGCGGCCTGGGGTACGTCATCACCGAGAGCGCGGTGCAGCTGCGTACGCCTCAGCTGTTCCTCGCGGTGTTCGGCGCGAGTGTCGTGTCGCTGCTGCTGTTCGCGGTCGTCGTGGGCGCCGAGAGGTTCCTGCTCGGCAAGTGGCACGAGTCGGCGCTGCCGACCGACGAATAGGCCGCCGACCGCAGGACGGGCCGTCCGCCGAAGCCCGGCACAGCCAGCCGAAGCCCGCTGAAGCCCGCCGAAGAAGAACGACAGGAAATCACCATGAACGACGACAGCACCCGCATGTGGGCCGACCTCACCACCGAGGACGTCGCGGGCCTCGCCAAGGACCGCACCGTGGTGGTCCAGCCGATCGGAGCGGTGGAACAGCACGGCGCCCATCTGCCGCTGATCACCGACGCGTTGACCGCCGAGACCATCGCCCGCAGCGCGGTGCGCCGGCTCGGCCCCGACAGCGGCACCTGGGTCCTGCCGACCCTGCACTACGGCAAGTCCACCGAGCACCTGGGCCGCGCCGGAACCATCGCCATGTCCACGAACACCCTGCTGTCGGTCTGCCTGGACCTCGGCGAATCGCTCGCCGCCGGCGGAGTGCGCAAACTCGTCTTCGTCAACGGCCACGGCGGCCAGCCGAGTCTCCTGGACGTGGTGTCACGCGACATCCGGCACCGCTTCGGCCTGGAGGTCTTCTCCGTCATGCCGTCGCGGTTCGCCCTCCCGGACACGGTGGAGGACCCCGACCCCTTCGGCATCCACGGCGGCTTCCTGGAGACCTCCCTGGTGATGGCGATCGCACCGGAACTCGTCAAGCCGGACAAGGCGGTCGCGGACGGACTGACGGTCGGCGCGTTCTACCGCGCGCAGAAGCACCTCACCCTGGAGGGCGTGGTCCCCACCGCCTGGCTGATCGACGACGTGTCGGCCTCCGGTGTCGTCGGCGACCCGACCGGGGCGAACGCCGACACCGGCAGACTGCTCCTGGACCACTGGAGCGGCCTGCTCGCGGAAGCACTCACCGAGGTACGGGACTTCGCGTTCCCCGCGCTCGACGGGAGCACCGCATGACGGCCGGGCCGACCGAACTGACTGTCGTCGGTGCCCTGTTGCTCACCATGGCCGACGGCCAGGACCCCTTCACCGGATGGTTCACGGTCGGCGGCGACGGCCGCATCACCGGCATCGGCCCCGGCGAACCCCCGGCCCTCGAAGGCACCGTGCTCGACGCGTCCGGGAAGATCGTCGCCCCCGGGTTCGTCTCCGCCCACAGTCACCTGCACACCTCGGGACTGCGCGGACTCGCGGCGGGGGAGACGCTCTACCCCTGGGTGCGCGCCAACAACGACATCCTGCTCGGCGCCGGGCCCGAGGACATGTACTGGTTCGCCCTGCACGGCTGCCTGGACTTCCTCGGCAACGGCATCACCTCGGCGTACAACTTCGCCCAGAACCGGGTGCTGTGGATGTACGACCGGGACACCCACCGCGATGTGCCGGGTGCCGTCCACCCCGAGGAGTTCCTCACCCGCCAGTTCGACGCCGCGGCCCGCTCCGGGCTGCGCGTGATGACCGCGATCCGCCTGGACGACCAGGAGTTCGGACCCGACGGTGCCCGCGACAACTTCGCCGGGATGGCCGGCGAGGCACGCGGACGCATCCCGCGGGACGCCTTCCTCGGCGTCTCCGTCTACGGCGCCGTGCAGTGGTCGGACTCGCCGGACACGGCGGCCCTGGAAGCCGAGACCATGCGGCACCACGGGGTGCTCAACCAGGCGCACTTCGTGGAGACGGCCGAGAACATCGAGGCCCAGCAGGCCAAGTTCGACTGGTACGCGAAGGCCGGGGCGCTGGGACCTGACATGCTGTTCGGGCACTTCGTCCACCCCACCGACGAGATGATCGACGCGGTGGCGGCCAGTGGCAGCGCCGTCGTGTGGCAGCCGGCCTCCAACGGGCGGCTGGGCTCCGGATTCGCCGACATCGCCCGCTACCGCGAGCGCGGCATCCGCGTCGGCATGGGCCTGGACGACCAGTCCTGCACGGATGTCTCCGACCCCTTCCAGAACATGCGGATCGGCATGTACGCGCTGCGCGCCGCGCACTCCCGGGCGTCGGTCATGATGCCGCGCGAGGTACTGCGCCTGCACACCCTCGGCTCGGCCGAGGTGCTCGGCGCCGACGACCGGATCGGCAGCCTCGAACCGGGCAAGTTCGCCGACTTCCTGGTGGTCGACCCGGCCGACCCCGACACCGGTCCGGTCTGGGACGCGTACGCGGGATACGTCCTGGCCTGCGGACCGCGCAACCTCAAGGAGGTGTACGTGGGCGGGCGGCGGGTCGTCGCCGACGGCCGGCCCGCGCATCCGCTGGCGGCCGACGCCACGGCGGAGACGCACGCCCGGACGGCCCGCGCGGCACACGACCGAGGGCTTCCCGCACCCGTCCTGACCGCACCCGCCCGGACCACTCCTGTCCCGACCGCTCCCGTCCCGACCGCTCCCGTCCCGACCGCCGCGCACCCGCGTGGCGCCCTGCACCCCATGAACCACGCGGAGGAACGATGACGACCGCCGTACGCCGGCACCTCGGTGCCACGGTGGCCACGACCCTGTGGGGCCGCCTGCCCAGCGGTGACGACGCCCCGGTGCTCTCCGTCGAGCCGGGCGAGCAGATCACCCTGGACACCGTCAGCCACGAGGGCGTCATGGAGGACCAGGGCCGTGACCCCGTCACCTTCTTCGGCCGCCACGGAGTCGCCCCCGAGGACGTCCTGGCCGACACCGTCGCGATCGCCTCGAACGCCGCGCACACCCCCGCCGACGGCCCGCACATCGTCACCGGACCGATCGAGATACGCGGCGCCGAGGTCGGCGACTATCTGGCCGTCCACGTCGACCGGCTCCTGCCGCGCACCTCGTACGGTGTGATCTCCAGCCGTCACGCCAAGGGCCTGCTCCCCGAGTCCTTCCCCTCGAACTCCCCGCTGACCAGCGTGTTCTGCTCGGTGCTCGGGCTGAACGGGGCGGACCCGGCCACCGCGCTGGCGACCCTGCCGCTCGTCCCCGGCGCGACGGAACGACCCGTCCGCTTCCCGCTCGCGCCCTTCCTCGGCGTGATGGGTGTGGCCACACCCGGCCCCGAGCGGCTGCACTCCACCCCGCCGGGCCTGCACGGCGGGAACCTCGACATTTCGCTGCTGCGCGAGGGCAGCACCCTCTACCTGCCGGTGCAGGTACCGGGCGCCGGCTTCTACGCCGGGGACCCGCATCTGGCGCAGGGCAACGGCGAGATCGCGTTGACCGCCCTCGAAGCGCCGCTGCGCGCCACGCTGACGTTCGACGTCGTGCCCGCGGCACGGGCCGCGGAACTCTTCGGCGCGGCCCGCGGCCCCGTGGCCCGTACCCCTCAGTTCCTCGTGCCGACCGGCCTCGACCCCGACCTGGACGAGGCGGTCGCCGCCTGCGCCCGCAACGCCCTGGAAGTGCTGGGCGCGTCCTTCGGCATGGCTCCCGAGCTGGCGTACGCGTACCTGAGCGCCGCGACCGACTTCGACATCTCGCAGGTGGTGGACGTCGTCAAGGGCGTCCACGCCCGCATCAGACTCTCGGACTTCGCCCTGGTGGAAGGAGGTGCGTGGTGACGACGCACACAAGCACGACAGACACGACGGGCACAGCGACCACTGTCGCCGACGCGTGTGAGGTGATCGCACCCGACGCGGTGCCGGACGGACTGCTCGACGCCTTCTGGCGCTACGACACGGCCCTGCTGGCCAACGACCGCCCGACCCTCGACGAACTGTTCATGCCGGGCCCGCACACCATCAGGGGCGACGGCCGCACGCTCCTCGTCGGCCACGACGCCATCGCGGGCTTCCGCTCGGCCCGCGCCAAGGTCCCCACCCGGGCCGTCGTCCAACTGCACGTCCAGGTGGTCGCGCCCGACGCGGCCCTGCTGATGGCGAGCACCCGCGACGGCGACGCCACCGGCCTGCAGACCCAGCTGTGGCGGCTGCTCGACGGCGACCGCTGGGCCGTCGCCGCGGCCCATGTGAGCCTGCCGACCGCTGCCCCGCAGCCGGGTTCCGGGGCCGGGTCGGGCGCCGGGCCAGGCGCCTTCGACCGTACGGTCTGGCGGACCGTCGGAGATCCGCTGGCGGCGGCCACGGCACCCGGTCCGCTGGACGGGTACGGCCTCGCCGTGAAGGACCTGTTCGACGTCGCGGGCCACCCGGTCGGCGCGGGAGTGCCCGCCTGGCTCGCCGAACAGCGCCCGCGTACGGACACGGCTCCCGCCGTCGCCGCGCTCCTCGAAGCCGGTGCCCATGCGGTCGGCATCGCCCGCACCGACGAGTTCGCCTACAGCCTCGCCGGAACCAACGCGCACTACGGGACACCGCCGAACCCGGCGGCCCCCGGCAGCGTCAGCGGCGGGTCCACCAGCGGCCCGGCCGCCGCCGTCGCACTCGGCCAGGCGGACGTGGGCCTGGGCACCGACACGGCGGGCTCGATCCGGGTACCGGCCTCCTACCAGGGCCTGGTCGGACTGCGTACGACGCACGGCGCCATCAGTACGGCCGGTGTCCTGCCGCTGGCCCCGTCCTTCGACACGGTGGGCTGGCTCACACGCGACGTGCGCACCTCCGCCCTGGTCGCCGAGGCCCTGCTCGGGCCGCCGCAGCCGGGCGGGGACGACGCGGTGGCCGCTCGCCGCACGGTACGGCTGCCGGTGCTGGAGGAACTCGCGAGCACGGAGGTACGGACCGCCTTCGCCTCCACCGTCGAGGCCCTGTGCGACGCGGGAAGGCTCCCGCCGCCGGAGTCGGACGATCTGGAACTCCCCGTGCTGGAAAGGTGGTTCACCGCCTTCCGTACGGTCCAGGCGTGGGAGGCGTGGCAGGCCCACGGCGCGTGGATCACGGCTCGTCCGGGTGCGCTCGGCGCGGATGTCGGCAGCCGGTTCGCGCAGGCGGCCGAGGTGACCGAACGGCAGGCGGACCAGGCGCGCGAGGTCGTCGCCGAGGCCCGCGAACAGCTTCGGACCCGGCTGACCGGCACCGTACTGGTGATCCCCTCGGCGTCCGGTCCGGCGCCGGGGCGCACCGCGACCGGTGAGCGGATCGAGGCGGAGCGGGCGGCGACCCTGCGCATGACCTGCCTCGCCGGGCTCGCCGGGGCGCCCGCCCTGTCCCTGCCCCTGCTGCGACTGGCCGACGGCCGCCCGGCCGGTGTGTGCCTGCTGGGCGCGCCCGGCACGGACCACGCCCTGCTCGCCCTCGCCGCCGGTCCGGAGGCCCGTCGATGAACACCCGTACCGAGGCGGTCGTCCCCGACGGCCGCGCACCCCTGCGGCACCGCAACCGCTGGCAGTTCCCCGGCACCAGCACCAGCAACGGCACCGGCGTCGCCGGGAGGGTGGACCTGCACCGCCCGCACCTGCCCGAACGGTCCGTCACCCTTCCCGCCCTGCCGGCGCCCCTGACCCTCGACCCGTCACGCACCGCCGTCATCGTCGTGGACCTGCAGAACGACTTCTGCGCCGCCGACGGCTGGCTGGCCGGTATCGGCGTCGACGTGTCGGTCCTGGCACCGGCCATCGGCCTCGGCGCGCGGGCGGTCACCGGCGCACGCGCCGCCGGGATACCCGTCATCTGGCTGAACTGGGGCAACCGCCCCGACCAGGCCAACCTGCCGCCGGGCGTGGCCCACGTCTACGACCCGCGGGGCACCGGCGAGGGCATCGGCTCCCGCACGGCACCCTCGGGCGCCCCCGTGCTGACCAAGGACAGCTGGGGCGCCGCCCTCGTGGACGGGGTGAGCGCCGAGCCCGGTGACCTCCATGTGGACAAGTACCGGATGAGCGGTTTCTGGGACACCCCGCTCGACAGTGTCCTGCGCAATCTGCGCGTGGACACGCTGGTGTTCGCCGGCGTCAACTCCGACCAGTGCGTGTACGCCACGCTCATCGACGCCGCGTGCCTGGGCTACGACGTCGTCATGCTCGACGACGCGTCCGCCACGACCTCGCCGTCCTACTGCCACGACGCGACCCTCTACAACGTCCGCCAGTGCTACGGCTTCACCGCGTCGACCCCCGACCTGCTGGACGCCCTCACGGCGGAGCCCGCCGATCCGACCGCCCCGAACCCCGAGGACACCGTATGAGCACCCCGCCCATCCTCCGCCGCCTGGACCAGGTGACACCGCAGTTGATCTCACCCACGGACACGGTCCGGCTCGCCCTGCTGGCGGGCCCGGCCGACAACTCGCCGACCAGCGTGTTCTACGAGGTCTGGGAGCCCGGCGGTGCCCAGCCCGACAACTCCCACCCCGAGTCCACCGAGATCTTCGTGGTCCTCGCCGGCCACGGCACCGCCCACAGCGACGAGCACGCCGTGCCGATCGGCCCCGGGGACGTCCTCGTCCTGCCGCCGGGTTCGCTCCACCGCATCGAGAACACCTCGGCCACGGAACGCATGTACACCGTCACGATCATGGCCGAGGACGGCGGGGCCATGCCCGGCGGCTTCGCCTCGCTCGTCACCGCGGGGACGGACTCGGCCTGGGACGACGCCGACCGGGCGGTGCTCAGCGGCCCGGTTCGGCCAGGACCGCGTCCGTGAACGCGGGCCAGACCTCCGTCGCCCAGGTGCCGAACGCCCGGTCCGTCAGGGCCACGCACGCGAGCCCCGCGTCCGGGTCGATCCACAGGAACGTACCGGACTGACCGAAGTGGCCGAAGGTGCGCGGGGAGGACGAACCGCCCGTCCAGTGGGGCGACTTGGAGTCACGGATCTCGAATCCCAGACCCCAGTCGTTCGGGTTCTGGTGGCCGTAGCCCGGCAGGACGCCCTTCGTCCCCGGGTACTGCACGGTCATCGCCTCGGCCACCGTGCGCGGGTCGAGCAGCCGCGGCGCCTGCACCTCGGCGGCGAACCGGACCAGGTCGTCGACGGTCGAGACGCCGTCCTTCGCGGGGGAGCCGTCGAGGGTCGTCGACGTCATCCCGAGCGGTTCGAGCACGGCCTGCTTCAGATACTCGCCGAAGGGAATCTCCGTCGCCTTCGCGACGTGCTCGCCCAACTGCTCGAACCCGGCGTTGGAGTACAGCCGCCGCTGTCCGGGCGGAGCCGTCACCCGGTGCTCGTCGAAGGCGAGGCCGCTCGTGTGCGCGAGCAGATGCCGCACGGTGGCCCCCTCCGGCCCGGCCGCCTCGTCCAGCTCGACGGCCCCTTCCTCGTACGCGACGAGCACGGCGTAGGCGGCGAGGGGTTTGGTGACCGAGGCCAGCGCGAAGGGCTGTGCGGTGGGGCCGTGGGCCCCGAGCAGGGTGCCGTCCGCCCGCACGACAGCCGCGGCGGCGGTGGGGACGGGCCACTTCTCGATCAGCGCGAGACTCTCCAAAGACATGAGCAAGAGCCTACGACCACGGTGAAGGCACGGGTTCCGTCTTCAGGGGCGCGGGGAACTGCGCGACCGGCCCCCACCGGACCCGCACCCGCCCACCCCCGGTCAGAACTTGAACCGCATCAACGGATCCGGAGTCCGGACGAACCCCATCGACTCGTACAGCGGCGCGGCCTCCGCCGAGGCGGTCAGATCGATCTGCCCGACTCCCCGCTCCCGGAACCACGCCACCAGCTCCTCCATGCAGGCCCGCGCGTACCCCCGCCGCCGCGCACCGGGATCCGTCGCGACACTGAACACGTAACCGATCCGCCCGTGCGGATTCCCGGGCCGCCCGATCCGGTACTCCAGGGTCCCCGCCACCAGCGCGGCCAGCGCCCCCACCCGCTCGGGATGATCGACGACGAAGGCCGCGAAACCCCCGTCGGGATCGGCCAGCCGACCCCGTACGGTGGCCAGGGACTCGGCGTGCCAGCCGGTGGACGTGTCCGCCCCGGGCATCGAGTCGATCAGCACCTGACGCAGTCGGAGCAGTTCCTCGGCGTCCTCGGGCACGGCCCGGCGTACAAGGCTCATGATCGGCACGCTAGCCACCGCGGCGCCCCGTGTCGCCGGAATTTCATCCGCGTCCGCTTGCTTGGAGTGCACTCCAAGGTTTTAGCGTGGGGGCCATGACGGTGATGGAGACCACGGAGCCCGGGACCGACATCTGCGTAGCCCCGCCGCGGACGCTGAGGCGCCCCGACGGCCGGGACCAGTACACGATCAGCGAGGTCGTCGCGTTCACCGGCCTGACGGCGCACACGCTCCGCTGGTACGAGCGGATCGGGCTGATGCCGCACATCGACCGATCGCACACGGGCCAGCGCCGCTACAGCAACCGCGACCTCGACTGGCTCGACCTCGTCGGCAAGCTGCGGCTGACCGGGATGCCGGTCGCCGACATGGTGCGGTACGCGGAGATGGTGCGCGCGGGCGACGAGACGTACGCGGACCGCTTCGAGCTGCTCGAAGCGACGCGGCGGGACGTGCGGGCCCGGATCGCCGAGCTGCAGGACACCCTCGCCGTGCTCGACCGGAAGATCAATTTCTATGCGGACGCCGGGCAGGCCCTGGCGTCGGAGAGGTCCCGATGACGGACAGCAGGATCGCGAAGGCACCGCTCGGCACGGGCGGCCCCGAGGTCGGCGTGCAGGGACTCGGCTGCATGGGCATGAGCTTCGCGTACGGTCCGACGGACGCCGAGGAGGCCCGGGCCACGCTGGAGCGCGCGCTGGAGCTGGGCGTCACCCACTACGACACGGCGGACGCCTACGGGCAGGGGGAGAACGAGCGGTTCCTGGCGCCGTTCGTCGCGGCGCACCGCGACGAGGTGGTCATCGCGACGAAGTTCGCCATGACGATCCCGCCGGACGAGCCGACGCGGCGGATCATCCGCAACGACGGCCCGTACATCCGGCAGGCGGTCGAAGCGAGCCTCAAGCGCCTCGACGTCGACGTGATCGACCTCTACTACATGCACCGCCGCGATGTGAACGTCCCCATCGAGGAGACCGTCGGCGTGATGGCCGAGCTGGTCCGCGAGGGCAAGGTCAAGCAGCTCGGTCTCAGCGAGGTGACGGGCGGGGAGCTGCGGGCCGCGCAGGCCGTGCATCCGATCGCGGCCGTGCAGTCGGAGTGGTCGCTGTTCAGCCGGGACATCGAGGCGGGGGTCGTGCCGGCGGCCCGTGAGCTGGGCGTGACCCTGGTCCCGTACTCCCCGCTCGGGCGCGGCTTCCTCACCGGCTCCTTCACGGACGCCGACAAGGAGCTGACCGCGGGTGACTTCCGGCGTCAGCAGCCCCGTTTCACGGGCGACAACGCGGCGAGGAACGCGGCCCTGCTCGACTCGATCCGTACGGTCGCCGAGGCGCACGGGGCGTCCGTGGGGCAGATCGCGCTCGCCTGGGTGCATCGGCAGGCGGCGGTGCACGGGCTGACTGTCGTGCCGATTCCGGGTACGCGTCGGCGTACGCGGGTGGAGGAGAACACGGCGGCGACGCGGATCGCTCTGACCGATTCCGATCTCGACGTCCTGAACGCGATCGCAGCCGACGTCGCGGGCACGCGCTACGCGGACATGACGTTCGCCTCGGCGGGCCGGGAGTAGCGCGGCCTGCGGGGCGGGGCGGGGCCGGTTCGTCGGGTGCGGCCCGGTGGGGGCTTGTCGCGCAGTTCCCCGCGCCCCTGAAAGCACGTGGCTGAGCGCCATGGTTCCCCTGCGGCCCGGGCGACGAAAAGCAGGGGCGCAGCCCCGCTTTTCAGGGGCGCGGGGAACTGCGCGCTCAGCCACGATGTGCTGGCACCCGACGAACCGGCCCCGTTTGTTCAAGGGGCGCGGGGGAACTGCGCGACAAGCCCCCGCCGGCCCGCGGACGACCCGGCGGCGGAACCGTCAGAGCTCCGCCAGAAGCTCCGCTTTCTTGACCGAGAACTCGTCGTCCGTCACAAGCCCCGCCTCATGCAGCTCACCGAGGTGCCGGATGCGTTCGGCGATGTCCGCCGGATCGCGCCGGGCCCGCGGGGCCACCGCGACCGCCCCGGCGGCCGGCCCCGACGCCACGTCGGGCAGCACCGCAGGCCCCCCGGACCGCGCGGCCGCCAGCACGGCCGCCGCGAACGGCAGTGACTCGTGCACCGGCCCGTACCCCAGCCCGAACACGACCGCGGCCGGATCCTGATCCGCCTGCCCCGGCTGCGCGCCCGCACCCCCCGCCTCACGGCGCAGCAGCCGCAGGTGCCCCTCGAAGATCTCGGGCGAGCGCCACTCCACCCCGCACAGGTCGGCGACGGCGAACGTCTGGTCGCCGGCCTTCCACTTCGCGGACGAGGCCCCCGTCCAGAACCACCGGAAGGCCACGGACTTCCCGTCGAAGGACGCCTTCCCGTCGTACGCCTTGAACTGGAGCGGCGTCTCCGGTGCCCGCACCAGATAGCGTTCCACCGGATCCGCGTCGGGCGGCCCGAGCATCGCGCGCAGCTCGTCCGCGTAGTACTCGGCGAGCGTCTCGCGCTCGGCGGGCAGCACGAGCCGGTACGGGTCGCACACGTCCCTCAGCTGCCCCGCGGCCGCCTCCATCAACGGATCGGCGCCCGGCCGCGGCTCGGCACGCAGGACGACCGTCCCGCGCTTGCCGGGCGTCAGCGTCACCGACGCGATCGCGTCGAGCGGGATGCGCCGCTCACCGAGCGCCTGGAACAGCTTCGGTGTGCGGATCCCCCGTTCGAAGCGGATGAGCACGGAGTCGGAATCGAACTCCCAGGCGGCATGAAATCCGGCCAGTACGTCACCCATGCGGGCCATCGTATGCGGCATGCGCTTCCTAGTCCCCTCCCTGAGCGGCCCGCACTTTCTTCGTCCTCTACGCGCGTCCGGCTTCAGCGGTGCCGGGCAGACCCTCCCGGCACACGTCGTCGTCGTGCGCGCAGCTGACCGCGCGGTACGCGCCAATACCGATCTCGGCGAAATTCCGCAGGCTGTCGGTCCCGGGCTCGAAATACCCGGTGTGTCCCTTCGCCCCGCGCGCGGACAGCACCCGCGCGCCGAAGTCCGAGGACATCGGGTCGGCGCCGTGACCGAGCCCGCCGACCTCCAGATGCGGTACGTCCTGGATCCAGTCGTCGGAGTCACGTACGGCCCACACCCGGGCCGCGGTGCGCAGTTGCGCCGCCCGTTCGACCCGCATGCCCGGACTGCCCGCCACCGCTATGTCGGAGACCCGGGGCGGCAGCGAGTGGGCGGCCACACCGCAGACCACGGATCCGTAGCTGTGGCAGTAGAGCGCGACCCGTGAGCGGCCGGGCAGCGCGCGGACGAGGGCGTCGAGCCGGACCGCGCCCTCCTCGGCGCGGGTGCCGGTGGCGGCGTCCATGCCGAGCCCGTTCGGTGTCGTGTAGTCGGCCCACGCGATCACGGCGGTACGTGTCCGGGGGCTGGCCTCCCGTTCGGCGCGGTACAGCGCCTTGGCCATGCCGACCGGAGCGGTGTACTGGCGCTCGGTGCGCTGGAAGGTCAGCAGGTCGGTGTCGACGCCGGGCACCACGACCGAGACCCGCTCGGCCCCGCCGAGGTCTCCGAAGACCTCCGCGACGCGGCCCGACCCCATCGGGTCGAAGGCGAGGATGCGGCGCTCGCCGGCCATCAGTGCCTGGTAGCGGTGCATCCGGCGGCCCGCGTCGCGCTGGCCGATCGCGGAGAGCCGCTTGTCACGCATGCGGGCGATCTCGACCTTGCGTGCCTGGCCGAGGGCGATCCGGTTGGCGCGGTAGCGCAGGGCCACCGGCGCCCCGTTCATGTTGCCGACCGCGAGCGGATAGCGGGCGGCGAGCCGGGTCCGCTGGTGCGCGTCGAGCGAGGCGAAGAACTGGGCCAGCCGGATCGGCGTCGTCTCGTCCGGGTCCGGCAGCCGGTGCCCGCCTATGTGACCGCGGTCCCAGGCGGCGAGGGAGGCCGCGATCGGGGTCGCCGCCCCTCTGTGACCGCGTACCGCGGTCCAGCCGGTGGTCCCGAGCATCACGAACACCACGGCCAGCGCGAGCAACATGCGCCAGACGTTGAGTTGGGGGGTGGAGTCGAAGGAAGTCACTGAAAGGACACACTAGGAGAACGAGAGGGTCTCGCGTTAACCGAGTGAGGCGGATCACGTTTCCGTTGGGGTAATTGGGGCAAAGTGGCCCTGCTCTTTGCCGGGCCATCACACTGTGTACGCACATGGGGTGATCCGTACTCATAGGGTCACCACTTTGTGTGCAGCAGGAGTTACTCCGCGTCCCCGTGGTCGCTTCCGTCACGCGTGTGCCAGTTCTCGATCAACGCGGGCCTCATCCCGTCGAGATACGAGGCGGTCAGCTCGCGCATCGCGGCCACGCTGAAGTCGTCGCCCGCGCCCCACCGGCGGGCCGCCAGCCGCATCACCCCGCCGAACAGGGCCACCGCCACGCGCGGGCGCGGATCGGCGTCCACGTCGACGCCCTCCCGGTCCGCGATCAGCCGGGCCAGCTGCTCCTCCAGTCCCTCGTGGCGGCGCAGATGAGTGGCGAGCAGCGCGGGGGTCGACTCGATCAACTGGTAGGTGCGCATGTGCAGTTCGATCGGCACGACGGCCTCGATCGCCTCCCCGATGGTGTCCCAGCTCGCCATGACGGCCCGGCGCAGCGCGTCCAAGGGGGCTTCGTGGGACGGGCGTTGGCGTACCGCGTCGAGGAAGTGCGACTCCGTCATCTCCTGGACGGCGAAGGCGGCCTCCTCCTTGCCGGCGAAGTAGCGGAAGAAGGTGCGCTGGGAGACGTCGACCGCCTCGACGATCTCGTCGACGGTCGTCCGCTCGTACCCCTGGGCCGTGAACAGTTCCAGGGCGGACCGCACCAGCGCGTCCCGCGTGCGCTGCTTCTTGCGCTCGCGCAGGCCCGGTCGGGGTGCCGTGTCCATGAGTCCTCTTTCCCGTCCCCCGGGAGGCGCCCAGGTGACCATCCGTCGCGCGTGTCCGCCCGCGGATGACTTGTCAGTTACCGAATTGTGAATTGGTTTGTCAATTGTCAGCGGCTGTCACTAATCTCGAACGTATGACTAGTCAGACCACCGTCGACAAGACGGGCCCCGCCGACGAGGCCCCGGCCGCCTCCGGCCCGGCTCCGGCCGAGGGGCTGCGCGGCCACCCGTGGTTCACCCTCATCACCGTGGCCGTCGGCGTCATGATGGTGGCCCTCGACGGCACCATCGTGGCCATCGCGAACCCGGCCATCCAGAAGGACCTCGGTGCCACCTTCGCCGACGTCCAGTGGATCACGAACGGCTACTTCCTCGCGCTCGCCGTCACGCTGATCACGGCGGGCAAGCTCGGCGACCGGTTCGGCCACCGCCAGACCTTCCTCATCGGCGTGGTCGGCTTCGCGGCGGCCTCGGGGGCCATCGGGCTCTCCGACAGCATCGCCTTCGTGGTGGTCTTCCGGGTGCTCCAGGGTCTGTTCGGCGCGCTGCTGATGCCGGCCGCGCTCGGCCTGCTGCGGGCCACCTTCCCGGCCGAGAAGCTGAACATGGCGATCGGCATCTGGGGCATGGTCATCGGTGCCTCCACCGCGGGCGGCCCGATCCTCGGCGGAGTGCTCGTCGAGCACGTGAGCTGGCAGTCCGTCTTCTTCATCAACGTGCCGGTCGGCATCCTCGCGGTCGTCCTCGGCGCGGTGATCCTCACCGACCACCGGGCGAAGAACGCGCCGCGCTCCTTCGACCTGCTCGGCATCGGCCTGCTGTCCGGCGCCATGTTCTGTCTGGTCTGGGCGCTCATCAAGGCCCCCGCGTGGGGCTGGGGAGCCGCGCTGACCTGGTCGTTCCTCGGTATCTCCGTGGTGGGCTTCGCGCTGTTCGCGTTCTGGGAGAACCGGGTGCGCGAACCGCTCATCCCGCTCGCCCTCTTCCGCTCGGTGCCGCTGTCGGCCGGTGTGGTCCTGATGGTGCTCATGGCGATCGCCTTCATGGGCGGCCTGTTCTTCGTCACCTTCTACCTCCAGAACGTGCACGGGATGAGCCCCATCGACGCGGGTCTGCATCTGCTGCCGCTCACCGGCATGATGATCGTCGGCTCGCCGCTGGCCGGCGCACTGATCGGCAAGACCGGACCGCGCGTGCCGCTCGCGGGCGGCATGGCGTTCACGGCCGTCGCCATGTTCGGCATCTCGACCCTGGAGACGGACACCGGCAGCGGGCTCATGTCGATCTGGTTCGGACTGCTCGGCCTCGGCCTCGCGCCCGTCATGGTCGGCGCCACCGAGGTCATCGTGGGCAACGCGCCGATGGAGCTGTCCGGTGTCGCGGGAGGCCTTCAGCAGGCGGCCATGCAGATCGGCGGCAGCCTCGGCACCGCGGTCCTGGGCGCGGTGATGGCCTCCAAGGTCGACAACGACCTCGCGGGCAACTGGGCCGCCGCGGGCCTCCCGGAGCTCTCCCCGGCCGAGCTGGACCAGGCCGCGGAAGCGGTGCAGGTCGGCGCGCCGCCGGTGGCCCCGGGCACCCCGCCCGAGATCGCCGCGAAGATCACGGATGTCGCCCACGACACGTTCATCTCGGGCATGAGCCTGGCGAGCCTGGTCGCGGCGGGTGTCGCCGTCGTCGCCGTCTTCGTCGCCTTCCTCACCAAGAGGGGCGCCAACGCGGAAGCGGGCGCGGGAGTCGGCCACATCTAGTCCGGCACATCGAGTCCGGTACATCCAGTCCGGTTCCGGAATCCCTTTACACCCCGCCGAGTTCGCTCGGCGGGGTTTTCGCTTATCCGGGTGACACCTCTACGTATGACTTTCATACCGCCCGTATCCCAGGTCAGAGTGGTCTCAACTGATCTGTACGGAACGGGCAGTTCGGTTGAAGTGGCGGGGGGGAGCCGGCGGGGGGGAGCCCCCCCCCCCCACCCAAACAAAAAAAACACCGACGA
>NZ_JBHXTO010000048.1:39213-47310 GCF_042677425.1 Streptomyces sp. NPDC127119
TTTTTTTGTTGGGATGGGGATGTTGGTTTTATGGGGGGGGGTGGTGCGGGTGGGGGGCCGCACGCCGCGCAACCGCTTCGAAGAAGTACGCGTCTGAATTGACATGACCGGGGTACCCGACTTCCGAGCCCGAACCGACCGGCATTCGGTCGGCTCAGAGGTCCAGGGAGTTGATGATGGCGGGCTTCGGTCACACCACGCGCAAACACCCTCGCTCACGTAGCCGGACGAGGTCACGGAGCGGGCCGGACAGCGCGACGCTCGGAATCATCGGAGTCATCTGCGCGGTCGCCGGATTCTTCGTGCTGGGGATCATCCTCGGCCCGGCGGCCATCGTCTGCGGCTGGCTGGCCATGGGGCGCCGATGGAACGGCGCCCGCCCGGTACCGGCACTGATTGCCCTGGTACTGGGAGCGATCGACACCGTTCTGGCCGTCGTCTGGATGGTCGGATCGGCAGCCCCCGGCGGCATGATGTTCTGACCGGGCTGCAGAATTCAGACGTGCCCCGCACCCTTCGAAGGGCCGCGGGGCACATCTCTGCCCGCGTTCACGCCCGTGCGGCCCGGCGGGGGCGAGCCGCGCAGTTCCCCGCGCCCCCTCAAGACGGGGCTGCGCCCCGAAAGGGGCGCGGGGAACTGAGCGGCCAGCCCCCACGCACCCGCACCCCCCGCGGAGCGAGACGCGCGGAGCGTGACGCGCTACGCGTCCCCACCCGCGGCCCCGGGATCGGCCGCAGCCACATCGAGCAACTGATACCGGTCGATCGCCTGCTTCAACAGCGACCGGTCGACCTTCCCCTCGCGGGCGAGTTCCGTCAGGACCCCCACCACGATCGACTGCGCGTCGATGTGGAAGAACCGCCGGGCGGCCCCGCGCGTATCCGCGAACCCGAACCCGTCGGCGCCCAGCGACTGGTACGTCCCCGGCACCCACCGCGAGATCTGGTCCGGAACCGACCGCATCCAGTCGGAAACGGCCACGAACGGTCCCTCGGCGCCCGACAGCTTCCGTGTCACATACGGAACCCGCTGCTCCTCCTCCGGGTGCAGCAGGTTGTGCCGCTCCACCTCCACGGCCTCGCGCCGCAGCTCGTTCCAGGAGGTCGCCGACCACACGTCGGCCCGTACGTCCCAGTCCTCGGCGAGCAGCCGCTGCGCCTCTACGGCCCACGGCACCGCCACGCCGGACGCCATGATCTGCGCCGGGATGGAGCCCGAGGTCCCCGCCGCGAAGCGGTGGATGCCCGCGAGGATGCCCTCGACGTCGACGTCCGCCGGCTCGGCCGGGTGCCGGATCGGCTCGTTGTAGACGGTGAGGTAGTAGAAGACGTCCTCGCCGTGCGGGTGCGCGTCGGACGAGCCGTACATCCGCCGCAGCCCGTCCTTCACGATGTGCGCGATCTCGAACCCGTAGGCCGGGTCGTACGCGACACAGCCCGGGTTGGTCGAGGCGAGCAGCTGCGAGTGCCCGTCCGCGTGCTGCAGACCCTCACCGGTCAGCGTCGTACGTCCCGCGGTCGCACCCAGTACGAAGCCGCGCGCCAACTGGTCGGCCATCTGCCAGAACTGGTCACCGGTGCGCTGGAAACCGAACATCGAGTAGAAGACGTACACCGGGATGAGCGGTTCGCCGTGCGTGGCGTAGGCCGATCCTGCCGCGATCAGGGAGGCCGTGCAGCCCGCCTCCGAGATGCCGTCGTGCAGCATCTGCCCGGTCGGCGACTCCTTGTACGCGAGGAGCAGGTCCCGGTCCACGGCCTCGTACTGCTGCCCCAACGGGTTGTAGATCTTCGCGCTCGGGAAGAACGAGTCCATGCCGAACGTGCGGTACTCGTCCGGTGCGATCAGCACGAACCGCTTGCCGATCTCCTTGTCCCGCATGAGGTCCTTGAGCAGCCGTACGAACGCCATGGTCGTGGCGATCGACTGCTGACCCGAACCCTTCTTCACACTCGCGTACGTCTTGTCCTCGGGCAGCGCGAGCGGCTTCGAGCGCACGACACGCGTCGGGACGTACCCGCCGTTCGCCTTGCGGCGGTCGTGCATGTACTGGATCTCTTCGGAGTCCCGGCCCGGGTGGTAGTACGGCGGCGCGCCGGACTCCAGCTCCTTGTCGGTGATCGGCAGGTGCAGCCGGTCGCGGAAGCCCTTGAGGTCGGCGACCGTCAGCTTCTTCATCTGGTGCGTGGCGTTGCGGCCCTCGAAGTTCGGGCCGAGTGTCCAGCCCTTGACCGTCTGGGCGAGGACCACGGTCGGCTGGCCCTTGTGCGCCTTGGCCGCCGCGAAGGCCGCGTAGACCTTGCGGTGGTCGTGACCGCCGCGGCCCAGGTGCAGGATCTGGTCGTCCGTCATGTTCTCGACCATCGCCCGCAGCCGGTGGTCGTGACCGAAGAAGTGCTCGCGGATGTACGAGCCGGTCTCCGTGGCGTACGTCTGGAACTGGCCGTCGGGCGTGGTGTTCAGCTGGTTGACGAGCACGCCGTCGCGGTCCTGCGCGAGCAGCGGGTCCCAGCTGCGGTCCCAGACCAGCTTGATGACGTTCCAGCCGGCACCCCGGAACTGCGACTCCAGCTCCTGGATGATCTTTCCGTTGCCGCGTACGGGACCGTCGAGGCGCTGCAGGTTGCAGTTGACGACGAACGTGAGGTTGTCCAGGCCCTCGCGCGCGGCGATGGACAACTGCCCGAGCGACTCCGGCTCGTCCATCTCGCCGTCGCCGAGAAACGCCCAGACGTGGGATGCGGAGGTGTCCGCGATGTCGCGCGCCGCCATGTAGCGGTTCATCCGCGCCTGGAAGATCGCCCCGAGCGGACCCAGGCCCATGGAGACGGTCGGGAACTCCCAGAAGTCCGGCATGGAACGCGGATGCGGGTACGAGGACAGCGCGCGCGGGGCCTTCGACTTCTCCTGGCGGAACGCGTCCAGCTGCGCCTCGTCGAGGCGGTCCAGGAGGAACGCGCGGGCGTAGATGCCGGGGGAGGCGTGCCCCTGGAAGAAGATCTGGTCGCCGCCGTCACCCCCGTCCTTGCCGCGGAAGAAGTGGTTGAAGCCGACGTCGTAGAGCGAGGCGGAGGACGCGAAGGTGGCGATGTGGCCGCCGACACCGATACCGGGCCGCTGGGCCCTGGACACCATCACGGCCGCGTTCCAGCGGGTCGCGTTGAGGATCTTGCGTTCGATCTCCTCGTTGCCGGGGAAGAACGGCTCGTCCTTGGTGGCGATGGTGTTGATGTAGTCGGTGCTGCGCATCTCGGGAACGGCCACGCGCTTCTCGCGGGCGCGTTCGATCAGCCTCAGCATGAGATAGCGCGCCCGCTCCCGGCCGCGCTGGTCCACGGCGGCGTCGAGGGAGTCGAGCCACTCCTGGGTCTCTTCGGGATCGAAGTCAGGGACCTGACTCGGAAGGCCGCCAATGATGATCGGGTTGCGATCGGGTCCGGAAGCCACGCTGTTCCTTCGCTCTCGGGGGGCCGCTTCTTCTCAGTTTTTTCTTTGCTTTTTCTCTGGTTTCCTGGGCGTCTGCACCGTTCCCCATCGTGTACCTCGGGAGCGGAAACGTCATCTCTACCGAGAGGTAACCGACACGTTCGAACCGTTCTCCCAAGGGCGGGTCCGGCAAATCGCAACGATACGCCCGACCCGTGACGCGTACCGCAAAGGCATTCGAGTCTCGTACCCTCGTAGGGTTCCGAAATTCACAAACCGGGCAGATTCCTGTGGTGTGCGTCACGAACGGCTGTGATTCCCTGACTGGAGTTGCGGCGACACGGCCTGGATCGTCACCGTTTCGGCGGTCTTGACGGCCGGGTACTTGCGCGATCCGCCCCGCCCGTGTGGACTACGGCCAATGCTGCGCGCACGCGCGTGGCTTGAACTTCCCCAGGATCTCGGCTTCGCCCGGGCCGGGGAGGACCCCATTACCGAACATGATCAGGAGGCAACCCGTGAGCGCGACCGCGGACCACGCGGAGGAGCGGACGAGCCTGGCCGCCAGGCTGGGATTCCAGCCCGAGCAGGTGGTCCAGGAGATCGGCTTCGACGACGACGTCGACCAGGAGCTCCGCTCGGCCATTGAAGAAGTAATCGGCAGCGAGCTCATGGACGAGGAGTACGACGACGTCGCCGACGCCGTTGTGCTCTGGTTCCGAGACGACGACGGCGACCTGACGGATGCGCTGGTGGATGCCACCACGTACGTCGAAGAGGGCGGCGCCGTCCTGCTGCTGACGCCCAAGACCGGCCGAGACGGTTATGTGGAGCCCAGCGACATCGCCGAAGCTGTGACGACCGCGGGTCTGTCCCAGACCAAGGGCATCAGCGTGGGGAAGGACTGGAGCGGCACGAAGCTGGCTACGCCGAAGACGGCGGCCAAGAAGCGCTGAGGCGCTGCCGAGGCCAGGAGGCCCCCGCCGACTCTGTCGGCGGGGGCCTCGTCCCTTTGGGGGCGCGGGGAACTGCGCGGCCAGCCCCCACCGGGCCGCACGGGGATCCACGGGCCTGTCTGTCGGGTGCGGCGCCGTCGTGGCTGAGCGCGCAGTTCCCCGCGCCCCTTACAGGGCCGGTGGGGCGCGTGGTCCGCTTTCGGGGGGTCTGCGTAGGGTGGGTGTCACCCGAACAGCCCGATCTACGGAAGGGACGCAGGACCATGGCGATCGAGGTCGGCGACAAGGCTCCGGACTTCGAGCTGAAGGACAATCACGGTGCCACCGTGAAGCTCTCCGACTTCCGGGGCGCGAAGAACGTGGTGCTGCTCTTCTACCCCTTCGCCTTCACGGGCGTGTGCACCGGCGAACTGTGCGAGCTGCGCGACAACCTGCCGCGGTTCGCCGACCGCGACACCCAGCTCCTCGCCGTCTCGAACGATTCCATCCACACCCTGCGCGTCTTCGGCGAGCAGGAGGGCCTGGAGTACCCGCTGCTGTCGGACTTCTGGCCGCACGGCGAGGTCTCGCGCGCGTACGGGGTGTTCGCCGAGGACAAGGGCTGCGCGGTGCGCGGCACCTTCGTCATCGACAAGGAGGGCGTCGTCCGCTGGACCGTCGTCAACGCCCTGCCGGACGCACGGGACCTGGACGAGTACGTGACGGCGCTCGACGCCCTGTAGGGCGTGGATGCCGACACTTCGGGATTCTTCGTGCCCCAGGCACTGCGGGGACGGGGAACCTCTCACTAGGATCGACACGTTGATCCGATACCAACGCACTACGGGGCTTCCCGCCCCCGGACACCAATGGGAGTACTCGTGGGAGTCAGCCTCAGCAAGGGCGGCAACGTATCGCTGTCGAAGGAGGCCCCGGGCCTGACCGCGGTCATCATCGGTCTGGGGTGGGACATCCGCACCACCACCGGTACCGACTTCGACCTCGACGCGAGCGCGATCCTGACGAACGCGGAGGGCAAGGTCAGCAGTGACGCCAACTTCGTGTTCTTCAACAACCTGAAGAGCCCCGACGGCTCCGTCGAGCACACCGGTGACAACACCACCGGTGAGGGCGAGGGCGACGACGAGCAGATCAAGGTCAATCTCGCCGGGGTCCCCGCCGACATCGAGAAGATCGTCTTCCCGGTCTCGATCTACGACGCCGAGAACCGCCAGCAGTCGTTCGGCCAGGTGCGCAACGCGTTCATCCGCGTCGTGAACCAGGCCGGCGAGGCGGAGATCGCCCGGTACGACCTCTCCGAGGACGCCTCGACGGAGACCGCCATGGTCTTCGGCGAGCTGTACCGCCACGGCGCGGAGTGGAAGTTCCGCGCCATCGGCCAGGGCTACGCCTCGGGCCTGCGCGGCATCGCGCAGGACTTCGGCGTCAACGTCTGAGCCGTTTCCCGGGGCCGCAGGACGGCCCCGAGTCGCTCCACCGCTTCCCGTCCGGCGCCGCACACTCCTAGTGCGGCGCCGGACGTGCTGGTACCACGGCACAACCAAACGGCTTCACCGGGGAGGACCAAACATGGGTGTCACGCTCGCCAAGGGAGGCAATGTCTCCCTCTCCAAGGCCGCACCGAACCTCACGCAAGTGATGGTCGGGCTCGGCTGGGACGCACGCTCCACCACCGGAGCGGATTTCGACCTCGACGCCAGCGCGCTGATGTGCAACTCGGGCCGGGTGCTCGGCGACGAGTGGTTCATCTTCTACAACCAGCTCAAGAGCCCCGACGGCTCGGTCGAGCACACCGGGGACAACCTCACCGGTGAGGGCGAGGGCGACGACGAGTCCATCCTCATCGACCTCCACAAGGTGCCCGCCAACGTGGAGAAGATCGTCTTCCCGGTCTCCATCCACGACGCCGACAACCGCGGCCAGACCTTCGGCCAGGTGAGCAACGCGTTCATCCGGGTCGTCAACCAGGCCGACGGCCAGGAGCTCGCCCGCTACGACCTCTCCGAGGACGCCTCCACGGAGACCGCGATGATCTTCGGCGAGGTCTACCGCTACGGCGGCGAGTGGAAGTTCCGCGCGGTCGGCCAGGGCTACGCGTCCGGGCTGCGCGGCATCGCCCTCGACTTCGGGGTCAACGTTTCGTAAAGCGCAGTGCGCGGCAGACGACCCCTGTGGTCAGAGGGTCGGCCGTGGTGTCACGAAGTGGTGCCGGTGCGTGAGACGGCCCAGGTGGCAGAAGGCGCGTCACCTGGGTGGGGACCCCCTGGACCTGCGACTCTTCGAGCGAAAGGGCCCGGCCCTCTCCTTCGGGGAGTCGGCCCTCTAGACTTCGAGGTCAATGTTTCGTAAAGCCGGGTACGGCGGGGGGAAACCCCCTCCGGACTTCGTCCGGGGGTAGCCCCCCAACTCACGATTGGGTAGCCAGTGGTTCTGAAAACCTTCGGCTGGTCGTTCGCGGTCACCGCGCTCGGTCTGGTCGCAGCGGTTTTGATCGGCGGATGGACCGCGTTCGGGATCGTGCTGATCCTGTCCATCCTCGAAATCTCGCTGTCCTTCGACAACGCGGTGGTCAACGCCGGAATCCTGAAGAAGATGAGTGCCTTCTGGCAGAAGATCTTCCTCACCGTCGGCATTCTGATCGCCGTCTTCGGAATGCGGCTCGTCTTCCCCGTCGTGATCGTCGCGATCAGCGCCTCGCTCGGCCCCATCGAAGCGGTCGACCTCGCCCTGAACGACGCCGACCGCTACCAGGAACTGGTGACCGACGCCCATCCGTCGATCGCCGCCTTCGGTGGCATGTTCCTCTTGATGATCTTCCTCGACTTCATCTTCGAGGACCGTGACATCAAGTGGCTGGGCTGGCTGGAGCGCCCGCTCGCCAAGCTCGGCAAGGTCGACATGCTGTCCGCCTGCATCGCCCTGATCATCCTGCTCTTCACCGCGCTGTTCCTGGCCCCGCAGGCCCATCTGCACGCGGGCTCCGCCGACAAGGCGGAGACGGTCCTGCTCTCCGGAGTCGCCGGCCTCATCACGTACCTGGTCGTCGGCGGGCTCTCCGGGTTCTTCGAGAACCGCCTCGAAGAGGCGGAGGAGCGCGAGCACGAGGCCGAGGAGGAGGCCAAGGCCAAGGGCAAGGAGATCTCCGCCGGAGCCCTCGTCGGCAAGGCCGCCTTCTTCATGTTCCTGTACCTCGAAGTGCTGGACGCGTCCTTCTCCTTCGACGGCGTGATCGGCGCGTTCGCCATCACCAACGACATCGTCCTGATGGCGCTGGGTCTCGGCATCGGCGCGATGTACGTCCGTTCGCTGACCGTGTACCTGGTCCGCCAGGGCACCCTCGACGACTACGTGTACCTGGAGCACGGCGCCCACTACGCCATCGGCGCGCTCGCCGGCATCCTGCTGATCACCATCCGCTTCGAGGTCAACGAGATCATCACCGGCCTCATCGGTGTCGTCCTGATCGCCTGGTCCTTCTGGTCCTCCGTGCGCCGTAACAAGGCGCTGGAGGCCGCGGAGGGAAAAGCTGACCCCTCGGACGACAAGACAGAGGTCTCGTCCGGGGTGTGACACCGGTCAGGTTGAGGAACGCTCTGTGAGGGGCGGGGGGCGGCGGGGGCGAGGGCGGCCCCCCCCGCGCCGTAGGGCCCCGACCAGGTTGGGGGGGGGGGGGTCCGGGGGGGGGGGGGGGGGGAGTGTTTGTTGGGTGGGCCG
>NZ_JBHXTO010000048.1:47320-59060 GCF_042677425.1 Streptomyces sp. NPDC127119
GCGGGGTGTTGCTCCCGTCTTTGTTTGTCTCCGTGCGTGGGGGGGCGGGGCCGTGCCTCTGCCCCCCCCCCCCGCCCCGGCGCATGAGGCCCCGATCCTTCGTCGGGGCGGGGTGAACGGGCGAGGTGGGGGCGGGAATGAGTTTCTGGGAAGGCCTGTGGCGCGGGCGGTCGACGCAGTTCGACTCGGGCAGCGCGGCGACCAACGCCATCGAACTGACCAAACGGAACCAGACGATCTCACTCAGCAAGCAGGGTGCGGCGACCGGCAATCTCCGTATCAACCTCTCGTGGCGGATGCGGACCTCCGACATAGGCGGGGCCCAGCGGGGCAGTCTGCTGCGGCACCCCTTCAAGGCCCTGAAGCCGGAAGTGGTGCAGGCGCACACCCAGTCCATGGTCAACGTCGACCTCGACCTCGGCTGCATGTACGAGCTGACCGACGGCAGCAAGGGAGTCGTGCAGCCGCTCGGGGGCTTCCTCGGGGACCTGAACGGCGCGCCCTACGTGAAGCTCAGCGGTGACGACCGGTTCGGCTCCGGTTCGGGCGAGACGATCTTCGTCAACCTCGACCACCGGGAGAACATCAAGCGGCTGCTGGTCTTCGTCTACATCTACGACCAGACCCCCGCCTTCGACCGTACGCACGCGATCGTGACCCTCTACCCGAGCAACGGGCCCCGGATCGAGATCGGGCTCGACGAGCGGCACTCCCAGGCCCGCTCCTGCGCGGTCGTCATGATCGAGAACGTCAAGAACGAGCTGGTCGTGCGACGCGAGGTGAAGTTCGTGTACGGCTTCCAGGCAGAGCTGGACCGCCTCTACGGCTGGGGCCTGCAGTGGGGCCGCGGCTACAAGGCCAAGGCCGACCGTTAACGCCCGTCAGCCCCGGCCCCGCAAGGGGCGCGGGGAACTGCGCGCCCAGCCACGAACCACCCGCGGCCATGGATGCACGGTGCCCCGTCAGGGGCGCGGGGAACTGCGCGATCCGCCCCCACCGGGCCGCAGCCGACGTGCTGCCCGCGGTTGGCTTCGCCGAGGCGCCCCCGGGCTCGGGAATGTGCGTTCGGGGGCGGGTGCGGCGCCGTCGTGGCTGATCGCGCAGTTCCCCGCGCCCCTAGGGGCAAAAGATTGCGCCGTTCCCCGCGCCCCTGAAAGAACCCTGTCGCTATCGGCCGATGAACTGCGGTCCCTGCGGCGGGAGCCGGAAGTCCGGGTCGGGACCCGGACCCACCGGCTGGGGGTAGCCGTACCCGGACGGAGCCGCCGCCGCGGGCTGGGGCGGCGGCGGATACCCGTACGCAGGCGCACTGGTCGGCTGCGGATACCCGTAAGCCGGCTGCGTGGCCGGCGGCTGCTGCCGCGTCGGCTCCGGACCGGGCGCGGCCGGCGGATACCCGTACGCGGGCTGCACCGGCTGCTGCGGCACCTGCGTGGTCGGCTCCTCGGGCGGCAGCGGCTGCGCACCGGCCCGCCCGGCGGACGCCAGCCCTTCCTCGGCCCCGGACTCGTCCACCGAGATGCCGAAGTCGGCCGCGAGCCCCTGCAGCCCGTTCGAATAGCCCTCGCCGAGGGCCCGGAACTTCCAGCCCTCGCCGCGCCGGTACAGTTCACCGCAGATCAGCGCGGTTTCCTCACCGGTCTCCGGCTTGATGTCGAAGTACGCCAGCGGCTCCGCGTCCCCGATCGTGGCGTCGAACACCACGATCCGCAGTCCGCGTACCCGGTCGAAGGTGACGCCGTCGGCGGAAGCGACAAGGAGAATCCGTCCCACACCGTTGTCAACGCCCGCCAGATCCGACTGAATCGTATCGGTGAGCCCTTCGGCGAGACCGTCGTTCACGCGCTTCTTGCCGAGTCGCCAGACCTTCCCCGAAGGATGCCGGGGCTGGTTGTAGAAAACGAAGTCCTCGTCGGACCGCACACGGCCGTCGGGACCGAGGAGGAGTGCGGAGGCATCCACGTCCGGGACACCCCGTCCCGGCGTCCAGCGCAGCACGGCGCGCACCGCCGTGGCGTCCAGCGGGACGTTCGACCCCTTCAGCATGGCGTGCGTCATACGGTCATCCTGCCTTCTCGGCCCTGGTCACGACAACGTGGGGGTGCGCTCCCGTTCGGCTTGCCGCACGGCAGGGCGGGCACAATGGTGTTTGTCTGCGTTACCTGAATTTCATGCCCGATGGGAATCCCGGACACGGATCTCTACGTACTATTACCGGCCACATATCGTCAGGCCATCTAGCCGCCCCGGGGGAGACTCATGCGTCATTTCGGGCATCTTGCCCCTGAGGTGCGGGACCGCCTCTTCTTCCAGGAGCCGTGCGTCTTCACCGCGGACTCCTCGCCCCGGGTGCTGGCCGCAGCACTCGGAGCCACCCTCTACAGCCCCGCGACCAGGCAGAAGCTCGCCGACGACATCGTGAAGCAGGCCGGTCGCGGAGTCGTCTCGATGGTGGTGTGCCTGGAGGACTCGATCGGCGACGCGGACGTCGCTGACGCCGAGGAGAACCTCGTCCGGCAGTTCCACGACCTGGCCGACCGGCCCGGGGACGAGCTGCCCCTGCTCTTCATCCGGGTCAGAGCGCCCGAGCAGATACCCGACCTCGTGCGGCGGCTCGGTGCCTCCGTGCGGCTCCTGTCCGGATTCGTACTGCCGAAGTTCACGGAGGAGCGGGGCGTCCCGTTCCTGGAGGCGCTCACCGAGGCCGAGGGCGCGAGCGCACGGCGGCTCTTCGCCATGCCCGTCCTCGAATCGCCCGAACTGCTGTACCGCGAGTCCCGGGCGGAGACCCTCGCCGGGATCTTCCGGGCCGTCGACAAGTACCGCGACCGCGTGCTGGCGCTGCGGCTCGGCGTCACCGACTTCTGCTCGGCGTACGGGCTGCGCAGAGCGCCCGACATGACCGCCTACGACGTGCAGATAGTGGCCTCCGTCATCGCGGACGTGGTGAACGTCCTCGGGCGGGCCGACGGCACCGGCTTCACGGTGACCGGACCCGTCTGGGAGTACTTCCGCGTCCAGGAGCGCATGTTCAAGCCGCAGCTGCGCCGCAGCCCCTTCACTCCCGAGGCCGAGGACCTGCGCGCCGCCCTGATCGAGCACGACATGGACGGCCTGCTCCGGGAGATCTCCCTCGACCGGACCAACGGGCTCCAGGGCAAGACCTGCATCCACCCCTCGCACGTACTGCCCGTGCACGCCCTCTCCGTGGTCAGCCACGAGGAGTTCAGCGACGCCCAGGACATCCTGCGGCCCGAGCGCGGCGGCGGAGGCGTACTGCGGTCCGCGTACACGAACAAGATGAACGAGGTGAAGCCGCACCGCGCCTGGGCGGAGCGCACCCTCCAGCGCGCCGAGGTCTTCGGCGTCACCAACGAGGACATCGGCTTCGTGGAGCTGCTCGCCGCCGGAATCCCCGGCTGACACACATCCCTCCCGGCTGACACACAAGGAATCCATGAACAAGGCTGTGAACGACGGGTCCGGCGTCTGGTCCGCGACGGGCTTCCGCCCCGGAACCAGGGCCGGATCCGCCGACGGCCCCGCCGCCGAGGTCTGGTCCGGGAGCTGGGTCGCCGGGCGCCTCGGCGTCGAACTCGTCGGGGACGAGGGACTCGGCGAACTGCTCGGGCTCGCACTCCGGCGCAACCCCAAGCGCGCGCACCTGCTCGTGTCGAACGTGCTGGGCAAGCACGTACCGCAGTCACCCGCCGTCGTGTACGGGTACGGATTCGCGCTCGGGCTGCGTGTACGCGACCTGCTCGGCGAGGACGAGGCCGGCCGCGCCGTCGTCCTCGGGTACGCGGAGACCGCCACCGGGCTCGGCCACTCGGTCGCGGACGGCGTGGGCCTCGCCCCCTGCCTGCACTCCACCCGGCGCCCGGTCGAGGGCGTCGCGACGGCCGGCGGCTTCGAGGAGTCCCACTCGCACGCCACCTCGCACCTGCTGCTCCCGGAGAACCCCGCCCTGCTGGCCGGCGACGGCCCGCTCGTCCTCGTCGACGACGAGTTCTCCACCGGCAACACGATCCTCAACACCATCCGTGACCTGCACGCACGCTATCCGCGCGGCCGGTACGTGATAGTCGCCCTGGTCGACATGCGCTCGGCCGCCGACCTCGGCCGCCTCGCGGACTTCGCCCGGGAGATCGACGCGACCGTGGACCTCGTGACGGCCGCCTCCGGCACCGTACGGCTGCCCGAGGGCGTACTGGAGAAGGGGCAGGCGCTGGTCACCGAGCATGAGCGCGAGGCCGAGCGCCAGCGGGAGGTGGTGGCGGCCGAGCGCGGCGGAGCGACGGTGGCCCAGGCCCCCGGGGCGCGTCCCGGGCCCGGCACGATCGCCCGCGTCGACCTCGGCTGGCCGCAGGGCCTCGCCGACGGCGGACGGCACGGCTTCACGCCCGAGCACCGCGTCCGGCTGGAGGGCGCCCTGCCCGCCATGGCGGCCCGAATAGCCGAGGCGCTCCCGCTCCGCGCCCGCCGGGGCCGCGTCCTCGTGCTCGGCTTCGAGGAGCTGATGTACGCGCCGCTGCGGCTCGGGGTCGCGCTGGAGAAGCTGACCGACGCCGAGGTGCGCTACTCCACGACCACCCGCTCACCCGTGCTCGCCGTCGACGACCCCGGCTACGCGATCCGCACCCGGCTCGTCTTCCCCGCCCACGACGGCCCGGCCGACGGACCCGGCGAGCGGTACGCCTACAACGTGGCGGGCGCCGGCTTCGACGCCGTCGTCGCCGTGGTCGACTCCGCCGCCGACACCCCCGAACTGCACGCCCCGGACGGCCTGCTGGCGCAGCTCGCCGCGCACGCGGGCAGTGTCCTGCTCGCCGTCGTCCCCTCGTACGTCCCCTCGTACGTCCCCGGATCCGTACCGGAAACCGCAGAAGAACCTGCACCAGAGTCAGTTGAAAGGCCTTCGATGCTGCCCGAGCCCCTCCGCGGCCCCGACTTCTCCTCGTACGCGGCGGACGAGGTCGGCTGGCTGCTGCAGGACCTCTCGGACACCCGCCTCGAAGCGCCCGTCGAGGAGCGCGAGGAGGCCATCCAGAGCGGAGGCGCCCACTACGCGGAGTCGCTGCCGGTGGAGTACCAGCCGAGCCCCGAGTACCAGGAGCTGTTCCGCGACGCGCTCGCCGGTTCGGCCGCCCGGATCGCCCTGGCCGTCGGCGCGGTCACCGAGACCGTCCTCGCGGAACGCTCACCGCGGCCCGTGCTCGTCTCCCTGGCCCGCGCCGGCACCCCCGTCGGCGTCCTGATGCGCCGCTGGGCCCGGCACCGCCACGGCCTCGACCTGCCCCACTACGCCGTCTCCATCGTGCGTGGACGCGGTATCGACGCCAACGCCCTGCGCTGGCTGGCCGCCCACCACGACCCGGCCGACGTCGTCTTCGTCGACGGCTGGACCGGCAAGGGCGCCATCACCCGCGAACTCGCGGAGGCCCTGCGGGAGTTCGAGGCCTCCGACGGCATCGGCGGCTTCGACCCGGAGATCGCGGTCCTCGCCGACCCCGGCTCCTGCGTGCGCACGTACGGCACCCGCGAGGACTTCCTCATCCCCTCCGCCTGCCTCAACTCCACGGTCTCCGGGCTGATTTCGCGTACGGTGCTCCGCGCCGACCTGGTCGGGGAGCACGACTACCACGGGGCGAAGTTCTACCGCGAACTCGCCGCCACGGACGTCTCCGTCGAGTTCCTGGACGCGATCTCCGCCCGCTTCGACGAGGTCGGCGACGCGGTCGACGACCGGGTCAAGGAACTGCTCTCCGCGGACCGTTCGCCGACCTGGGAGGGCTGGGCGGCGGTCGAGCGGATCAGCGAGGAGTACGGCATCCACGACGTGAACCTCGTCAAGCCGGGCGTCGGCGAGACGACCCGGGTGCTGCTGCGCCGCGTCCCCTGGAAGATCCTCGCCCGGGCCGGGGCGGGCGCCGACCTCGACCACGTACGCCTGCTCGCCGAACAGCGCGGCGTACCCGTCGAGGAGGTCGCCGAACTCCCGTACACCTGCGTCGGACTGATCCACCCCAAGTACACGCGCGGCGCGACCGGCGCCGACGGCAAGGCGGTGACGGTCTGATGCCCGGACCCGCTCCGCGCGCACTGGTCGCCAGCGACCTCGACCGCACGCTGATCTACTCCGCCAACGCGCTGGCCCTGACCGGACCCGACGCCGAGGCGCCCCGGCTGCTCTGCGTCGAGGTCTACCAGAACAAGCCGCTGTCGTACGTGACCGAGACCGCGGCCGGACTGCTCACCGAACTGGGCGGCGCGGCGGACTTCGTCCCGACCACGACCCGTACACGCGAGCAGTACCAGCGGATCCGACTCCCGGGTCCTGCCTCGAAGTACGCGATCTGCGCCAACGGCGGCCACCTCCTCGTCGACGGAGTCTCCGACCCGCAGTGGCAGGCCCGGGTGACCGCGCGCCTGGCGGACGAGTGCGCCCCGCTGGACGAGGTACGCGCGCACATGGCGGCCACCGCCGACCCGACCTGGGTGCTCAAGCAGCGGGTCGCCGAGGACCTCTTCGTGTACTTCGTCGTCGAGCGCGAACTGCTCCCGGCCGACTGGGCGAAGGACCTGGCCGGCTGGGCGGAGAACCGCGGCTGGACGGTCTCCGTCCAGGGCCGCAAGGTCTACGCCGTACCGAAGCCGCTCACCAAGAGCGCGGCCATGCGGGAGGTGGCCCGCCGTACGGGCGCGGACCTCACCCTCGCGGCCGGCGACTCCCTGCTCGACGCCGACCTGCTGCTGGCCGCGGACCGCGCCTGGCGTCCGGGCCACGGCGAACTGGCCGAGGCGGGCTGGACGGCGCCGGGGGTCACCGCGCTTCCGGAGCGGGGTGTGGCCGCGGGGGAGCGGATCCTCGGGGAGTTCCTCAGCGCGATCCGGTAGGGGTATCGGTAGGAGTGCGGGGCGTACGGGCGTCACGGGGACCAGGGGGATCACGGGGATCACGGGGGGCCTTCGCCTCACGGCGTCGGCCGCCGCGCCCCGGCCTGAAGAGGCGCACGCCCACGAGGACCAGCAGCGCGAGCGCCGCGCAGGCCAGCACCACCTTCGAGTACGCGGACACATAGCCGGCGACGTCGGTCCAGTTCTCGCCGAGCAGATAGCCGGCGAGGACGAAGACCGTGTTCCAGATGGCGCTGCCGAGGGTGGTCAGACCGAGGAAGACGGGCAGGGGCATGCGTTCGACGCCCGCCGGCACCGAGATCAGGCTGCGGAAGAGGGGGATCATCCGGCCGAAGAACACGGCCTTGCTCCCGTGCCGGGAGAACCACGCCTCGGTCCTCTCGATGTCCGACACCTTCACCAGCGGCAGTCGCGCCGCGATGGCGATGGTGCGGTCGCGGCCGAGCAGCGCCCCCACGCCGTACAGCGCGAGCGCCCCGACGACCGAACCGGCCGTCGTCCACAGCAGGGCGGCGAACAGGTTCATCTGCCCGGTGCTCGCCGCGAACCCCGCGAGCGGCAGGATCACCTCGCTCGGGATGGGCGGGAACAGGTTCTCCAGGGCGATGGCGATGCCCGCGCCGGGAGCGCCGAGCGTGTCCATCAGGCCGTTGATCCACTGCGGTGCGCTGCTTTCGGTCACGCACCCGACGCTAGAGAACGGAAGCTGAAGCCAGACTGAAGCCGGAGCCGAAGCGGGGTGTCAGCGGGTGCGTGACGGGTGCCCGATGTGCGGGTGTCAGCCGCAGCATCCTCCGCCGCAACAACCGCCACCGCCGCCACCACTTCCGCTGCCCGGTGCGGGCGCGGGTGCCGAGGCGGAACCGCCCACCGCCACCGTCGACAGCAGCTTCACCGTGTCGTCGTGACCGGCCGGACAGTCCGTGGGCGCGGACGACTCGGCCATCGGACGGCTCTTCTCGAAGGTGTCGCCGCAGGTCCGGCAGCGGTATTCATAGCGAGGCATGCGCTCAGGTTAGCGGTCGGAGCGTCCCTCTCCCAGAGGAGCCGGAGGGGGAGCCGCGCCGGAGACCGTGCGGGCCGCGCCCCGGTCCAGCGCCTTCGCCCGCAACTCGGCCCCCGCCTTCACCCGCTGCTCCTGCTCGGCCTGTTCGGGATGGCGGGACCGCCAGTACGGATTGTCGTGGGGCAGGGCCGAGCCGACGCGCCCGTACATCCCGAAGAACATCAGCATCACGCCGACCACGAAGCTGAACAGCACGTTCGGGATGCGGAAGGCGAGGAAGTTGGAGTCGGTGTCGAGCAGGGCGAGGTTCACGAAGCCGCTGAGGATGAAGAGGACACCGAGAACCATGTTGATCGTCGAGGCGACGTTGCCGCCGATGACCATGCCGACGAGGAGCAGCAGCCCGGCACAGATGGAGAGCACGCTGAGCGCGCCGTTGGTGCTCAGCCCCGACACCTTGTCCCCGTGGGTGTCGAAGAACCCGACCTTGTCGATCAGCCCCAGAATGCCGAAGACGAGCAGCACGAGCCCCATGAGCCCCGCGCCGATCCGGTAGAACATGCTGAGCCGATGATCGACCGGCAGATGCTCATCGAGCCTGATCCGCCGCCTGGGCGCCGTACGCAGAACATGCGCGGCCATTGTCCGCCTCCTCGGGTGCGATCCTCGGGTGGACCCTCAGGTGGGTGGTGACTGGAGGACACCAGTCCTCTCCCACCCCAGCATCCGCCCGGACAGCCGGTCCCGCCAGCTCTGGCCCGAAGCGGCCAGGGCAGACTGTGCCTGTCCGCGCAGGCGGCTCTGACCGGGGGAGACGTGCACAAGGGTTGGCCAAAACGCTGGTGGACGACGGCGCTCGTGGCCGCGACGCTGGCCGTCATCGTGGTCTACGACGTGTGGTGGATCGCGAAGTTCCTCACGGAGCCGGAGGCGGCGTCGGCGTCGGCGGATTGGTGGGAACTAGCCGGCCGATGCCTGGGCGGAACATGGTTCGCGTTCCTGGGTGCGACGACGGCCCAACGCGCGATCGCTCTCCGGAGGGCGACGGCGCAGGACCGATAACCCTCACCGCCCCCGACGACCCCCACGGCCCCATCGGCCCCAACGAAAAAGCCCAAGGCCCAGGCATCCGGCATCACACCGGCTGACCTGGGCCTTGGCTGCGTCCTGGACTGGTGGGCGCGGACGGTTTCGAACCGCCGACATCCGCCTTGTAAGGGCGGCGCTCTACCACTGAGCTACGCGCCCGGGACGAGTCGACAGCCTACATTGCCCGGGGTGGTGCCCCGCAAACCCGTTCCCGGGGGGGTGCCGTGCGGGGGTTTTCCCCACCCTGGATCCGGGAGTGGTCCGGATCCCCCGGCCGCGCCCGGATCCGTACGGTCGCAGTGTGTCCCGGTACGGGGCGGGGCGTTGGGTGTTCGAATCTGGGGGAGTCTCGGTATGAGTGGTCGTCAGCGTTCTTCGGGCAGTGGTGGGTGGCGGCGGCGCGGGGGTCTGGCCGCCGTCGGCGTGGGGGTGGTCGCCGTGGGGCTTCTTGCCTCCGGGTGCGGGAACAGCGCCGATGAGGACAAGCATCCTGAGACGCGGTCGTTCGCGCTCGACGGCCGGACATTGACCGTCGACTCCGATGATTCGGCGCTGGAGCTGGTCGTGGGGGACGTGGACGAGGTCCAGGTCACCCGGTGGTTCAAGGCCAGTGTCGCGATCGGCAAGGATCCCGAGATCACCTGGAGCATGGACAAGGACGACACTCTCAAGCTGCGGGTGCACTGCTCCGGTGTGGTCGCCGACTGCTCGGCCAAGCACCGGATCGTCGTGCCGCGCGGCGTCGCCCTCACGGTGAAGGACCAGGACGGGAGCGTACGGGCCACCGGGTTCGAGGAAGCGCTCGACATTCGCGCCGCTGACGGGTCCGTACGGGTCCAGGACGTGTCCGGGCGCCTGACGCTGCGTACCGAGGACGGGTCCGTCCATGCTTCCGGTGTCGACTCGCGGCGCGTCGACGTGAACACGCAGGACGGGTCCGCCCGCCTTGAATTCGCCTCCGTTCCGGACCGGGTCTCGGCGCGTGGGCAGGACGGATCGCTCACCATCGGGCTGCCGGACGCCAAGTACCGGGTCACGACCGGTGCCCAGGACGGGGCCGTGGAGGTGTCGGTGCCGCGTGACAACAGCAGCTCCCATGTGGTGTCCGCCCACACCCAGGACGGGAAAGTCACGGTGCGTACCGCGAACTAACCGGCCCGTGTGTTCGTCCTTACCTGGTGGGAGAATGAATCGGGGCCACCACCGGGGCAGGACGGATCTCAGCACGGGAGAGGGAAGTGACGGCGACACCGGCGACACCTTCACAGCCGTATACGCCGTTTGTGCCGTGCGCACAGCAAGTACCTCGGTCCCGTGCGGGCCGTGATCTGGTGGGCCTGGTTCTGCTGCCGCTTCCGCTGGTCGCGCTCATGCTTCCCGCCGCCTTTGCCGGCGGGGGTACGCGGCGGTGGTTCGGGGGGCGTTCCGAGAGCCAGCGGGCCGAGGCGCAGGCCGCGAAGGACGCCGCGGCGGCCGCGTTCTACGAGCTCGATACGGCGCAGCGCGATCTGCGGATCTCGATCGAGACGATCACCGCCGTCGACGACACCCCGCCCGCCCGGCGCGCGGTCGCCGACTTCGAGGCGCTCGGCCGGCGCATCGACGAGGTCAGCCACACGTACATCGACGCCGTGGACGCCCATGATCTCGACCGGGACGACCTGGAGGCCTCTGTCGCCGCTCAGGCGCGTACGGAGCTGACCAGGGCCAAGGATGAGCTGACCCGGGTCAAGCGGGAGCTCGACCGGTTCGAACAGGGGCTCGGGCCGCTGCTCGGCAAGGCCGAGACGCAGCTTGCCCGGCTCGCCCCGGCCGTGGAGCGGGCCCGTCAGTCGCTGCTCGCCGCGTCCAACGCGCTCGACGCGGTACGGGGGAGCGGCCTCAAGGCCGACGATCTGGCCGCCCGTCTTGCCGCGCTCGCCCCCGAGCTGACCAAGCTCAACCAGGGCGCCGGGCAGCACGGAGTGCCGGAGACGCTGGAGCGGGCCGACCGGGTCGCCCGGGATGCCGGGGCCGTGCGCGCGGAGGCCGACCGGTTGCCGGAGCGGGCGACCGAGATCGACCGCCGCCTTGTGTCGCTGCGGACGCGCGCGCAGGCGCTCACCACGCGGTCCGGGCAGGTGAATCCGGTGCTCAGCGAGTTGCGGCGGCGGTTCGTGGCCGAATGCTGGCAGGACCTTCAGCATGTGCCCGACCAGGCCGCGGAGGCCGTGCGGCAGGCGGAGACGAAGCTGGCGGAGGCGCGGGTCGCTCGGGAGGAACAGCGGTGGGCCGACGCGACGGCTCTGCTGTCCACGGTGCGGGCTCTGCTGAACACGACCGATGAGGCGGTGTCCGCGGCGGGGGATCGGCTGCGGCGGCTGAACGAGGTGTCGAAGGACCCGCAGCAGGAGATCGAGCGGACGCGGTTCGCCATCCGGGACGCGCAGCGGCTGGCCATGGCCGGGCGCAACACGCCCGATCCCCGGCAGGCACGGCCGCTCGACGAGTCCGTGGCTCGGCTGGAGCGGGCGATCGGGTCGTTGGATGGGCGGCATCCGGACTACTGGCACTTCTTGACTGAGCTGGAGGGTGTGCGGGGGGCTGTTGCGGGGGTTGTCTCGCAGATCCGGGAGGAACGGGGGGCCGGCGCCTAGGACCTGTCCGGTCGATCACGGCGAAGACGCGGGGTGTGGCACGCACATCTGCGGCGTTGTCGTCGGTTGCCGACGCTCCGCGTCGACGCCC
>NZ_JBHXTO010000049.1:0-58158 GCF_042677425.1 Streptomyces sp. NPDC127119
GGGCTGCGCCCCCGCCTTTCTTCTTCCAGCCCGTCCGGCGTTTGAGGACGAGGCCGTTCAGGCCGATGCGGGGGTCCGGGGGCGCGGCCCCCGGGGGAAGGCCGCTCTCAGCCTTTGTCCAGGTACTGCTCTCTCTCCTCGTCCAGCAGCGCCTGGAGAGCCGTCCGCAGCCCGGGGAGACCGTCGAGGTCCGGATCCGCGGCGACCACCGCCGTCGCCTCCTCGCGGGCCTCGGCGATGATCTCCTCGTCGTCGATGACCGCGAGCATCCGCAGCGACGTACGGGCCCCGGACTGCGCCTGGCCCAAAACATCGCCCTCGCGCCGCTGTTCGAGGTCGATGCGGGAGAGTTCGAAGCCGTCGAGCGTGGACGCCACCGAGTTCAGCCGCTGGCGGGCCGGGCTCGCCTCCGGCATCTCGGTGACGAGCAGGCACAGGCCCGCGGCGGACCCACGGCCGACCCGGCCGCGCAACTGGTGGAGCTGGGAGACACCGAACCGGTCGGCGTCCATGATCACCATCGCGGTCGCGTTCGGCACGTTCACCCCGACCTCGATCACCGTCGTGGCGACGAGGACGTGGGTCTCCCCGGCGGCGAAGCGCCGCATCACGGCGTCCTTGTCGTCCGGAGGCATCCGGCCGTGCAGCACCTCGACCTTGAGTCCCTGGAGCGGGCCCCTGGCGAGCTGGTCGGCGACTTCGAGGACGGCGAGGGGTGGCCTCTTCTCGGCGTCGTCCTCGGGCGACGCCTTCTTCTTCGCCTTCTTCGGGTCGTCGTCCTCGTCGCCGATGCGGGGACAGACCACGTACGCCTGATGGCCGTTCGACACCTCCTCCCGCACGCGCTCCCACGCGCGCGAGAGGAAATGGGGCTTGTCCGCGGCCGGGACGACATGGCTGGCGATGGGCGAGCGTCCGGCGGGGAGCTGGTCGAGGACCGAGGTGTCCAGGTCGCCGAAGACGGTCATGGCGACCGTGCGCGGGATGGGCGTGGCGGTCATCACCAGCAGGTGCGGGGGCTGTTTGCCCTTGCCGCGCAGGGCGTCGCGCTGCTCCACGCCGAACCGGTGCTGTTCGTCCACGACGACCAGGCCCAGGTCGTGGAACTGCACCTTGTCCTCGATCAGCGCGTGCGTGCCGATGACGAGACCCGCCTCGCCGGTGACCAGGTCGAGGAGCGCCTTGCGGCGGCCGGCCGCGCCCATGGAGCCGGTGAGCAGCACCACCTTCGTGGAGTCCTCGGCCCCGCCGAGCATGCCGCCCTCGGCCAGTTCCCCCATCATCTCGGTGATCGACCGGTGGTGCTGCTGGGCGAGCACCTCGGTGGGGGCGAGCATCGCGGCCTGGCCGCCCGCGTCGACGACGGCGAGCATGGCGCGCAGGGCCACCATCGTCTTCCCGGAACCCACCTCCCCCTGGAGCAGCCGGTGCATCGGGTGTTCCGTGGCCAGGTCGTCGAAGATCTCCTTGGAGACCTTCTGCTGGCCTTCCGTGAGGGTGAAGGGGAGCTTCGCGTCGAAGGCGGTCAGCAGGCCGTCCTGCTTGGGTTTCCTCGCCACCGCGGGCAGTTGGGAGTCCGCGTGGCGGCGGCGGGCCAGGGCCACCTGGAGGACGAAGGCCTCGTCCCACTTCAGGCGGGCGCGGGCGTCCTCGATGTCCGCCTTGGTGTGCGGGCGGTGGATCTTCAGCAGGGCCTCGGGCAGGGAGACCAGGCCCCGGCCCTCCTGAAGCGGTCCGGGCAGCGGGTCGACGGCCTCCTGGGCGCTCGGCAGGACCGTCTGCACGGCCTTGGCGATCTTCCAGGACTCCAGTTTGGCGGTGGCGGGGTAGAGCGGGATCAGCGCTCCGGCCCAGGTGTCCACGGTCTCGTCCGCGTCCTCCCCGCGCAGCAGCTCGTACGCCGGATGGGCCAGCTGGAGGCGGCTGTTGAAGACGGAGACCTTGCCGGAGAACAGCGCGCGGGTGCCGGGCAGGAGGTCCTTGTGGGGCTTGTGCACGCCGTTGCCGAAGAAGACCAGCTTGAGCCGGCCGCTGCCGTCCGTGATGGTCACTTCGAGGCGCTGGCCCTTGCCGCGGGGTGCCTTGGCCGAGGCGAACGTGAGCAGGCGGGCGTCGGCGACCTGGGCGACCACCGTCACGTGCTCGTCCATGGGCAGGTCGGCGAGGTGCGTGAGCTGCCCGCGCTCCTCGTATCTGCGCGGGTAGTGGTGCAGCAGGTCGCCGACGGTGTGCAGGCCGAGATGCTCGGCCATCACCTTCGCGGTGGCGGGTCCGAGCACCTTCTTCAGTGGTTCTTCGAGCGCGGGCACGAGATCCATTGCACACCACCCCACTGACAATGCCGTATACGTACTGGAAATCCCCTGGTCAGACGGCTCGTTCCGGGCCTAGGATGTCGCGCTCCGGCACTGTTCGCGGTCGCCTCGTCACGGGACCGCCCGACCCCGCGCCGTCGCACGTCCCCCCACCGGCGCAGCGACGATGGACTTCCAGAGCTCACAGCCGTCTCAGGCATCCCAGTCACCTCATACGTTCCAGGTCGACCTGCGCGGCCTCGTGGACCTTCTCTCCCACCACCTCTACTCCAGTCCCAAGGTCTATCTGCGCGAACTGCTGCAGAACGCCGTGGACGCGATCACCGCCCGGCGGGCCGAGCAGCCGCACGCGCCCGCCCTGGTGCGGCTGTTCGCCGAGGACGGCACCCTGCGCGTGGAGGACTCCGGGATCGGCCTCACCGAGGAGGACGTGCACAGCCTCCTGGCGACCATCGGCCGCAGTTCCAAGCGGGCGGACGGCCTGGAGTCGGCCCGTTCCGAATTCCTCGGCCAGTTCGGCATCGGCCTGCTCGCCTGTTTCGTGGTCGCCGAGCGCATCCGGGTGGTCAGCCGCAGCGCGCGTACGCCCGACGCACCGCCCGTGGCGTGGACGGCCACGGACGACGGCTCGTACCGGGTCCGTACGCTGCCGCCCGAGGCCCGCGCCGAACCGGGCACCACCGTGTATCTGGAGGCCCGTCCGGGCGCCGCCGACTGGCTGGCCGGGGAGCGGGTGCTGTCGCTGGCCAGGGACTTCGGTTCACTGCTGCCGTACGACGTCCGGGTGGGCGACGAGGCCGTGACGGATCTGCCGGCGCCCTGGGACCGCTCGTACCCCGGTCCGGCCGCCCGGCGGGTCGCCCTGGCCCGGCACTGCCACGACCTGTTCGGGTTCACCCCGCTGGACTCGATCGAACTGAACGTGCCGCTGGCCGGGATCCGCGGGGTCGCGTACGTGCTGCCGTCCGCGGTCAGCCCCGCCCGGCGCGCCGGGCATCGCGTCCACCTGAAGGGCATGCTGCTCACCGAGCGCGCCGAACAGCTGCTGCCCGACTGGGCGTTCTTCGTGCGCTGCGTCCTGGACACGGACAGCCTGCGGCCCACCGCGTCACGGGAGGCGCTGTACGAGGACGAGACCCTGGCGGGCGTACGGGAGGCGCTGGGCGAGCGGATCCGGGCCTGGCTGACGGGGCTCGCGGCCGGCGATCCGGAACGGCTCGCCGCCTTCCTGTCCGTGCACCACCTGGGGGTGAAGTCGCTGGCACGGCACGACGGCGAGATGCTGCGCACGATGCTGCCGTGGCTGCCGTTCGAGACCACCGACGGACGGCTGTCCCTGGAGGAGTTCGCGCAGCGGCATCCGGTGGTGCACTTCACGCGGACCGTGGAGGAGTACCGGCAGGTCGCGCAGATCGCGTCCGCGCAGGGCGTCGGGGTCGTCAACGGCGGCTACACGTACGACACCGAACTGGTCGAGGCCCTGCCCTCCGTGCGCCCGGGAACGGTCGTCGCGGAGCTGGACGCCGACACGGTGACCGCCCACCTGGACGCGGTCGACCCGGCCGTCGAGCTGGCCCTGTCGGCCTTCCTGGGGGCCGCGCGGGCGAAACTCGCCCCCCTGGGATGCGATGTCGTCCTACGGGCCTTCCATCCGCTCTCCGTGCCGGCCCTGCACCTGGACGACCGGGCGGCCCGCCACGAGCAGGCCCGCGCGGACGCCGAGGAACAGGCCGACGACCTGTGGGCGGGCATCCTCGGCTCGCTGCGCGGCACCGCCCCACGCGCGCGGCTGGTGCTCAACCACCTCAACCCGCTGATCCGGCGGATCAGTTCGCTCGACGACCGGGAGCTGATCGGCACGGCCACGGAGTCGCTCTACGGACAGGCACTGCTGATGGCCCAGCGTCCGCTGCGGCCCGCGGACTCGGCGCTGCTGAACCGCGCGTTCATGGGCCTCCTGGAGTGGGCCACCCACCACGACCCCCCGGAGGAGGGCCACCGATGAGCGAGCCCATGGACAGGGACTTCGACGCGCTGCGCCGGGCGATGCAGGACAACTACGAGCAGCCGGAGGGCCCCGCCCGCAACGCGCGCGCGGAGCAGCTGCTCACCGAGGCCGAGAAGCTGAACATCCCGCTCGCCGTGGTCGAGGCGCTCGGCCACCAGCTGAAGGTCTACAACTACAGCTCCGAGAAGGACCGGATGTTCGTCCCCTTCGCGCGTCTGCTGCGCATGTGGGACGAACGGCCCGAGGACTTCGACGCGTACGAGATCCACTCCCTGCACTGGGTCTTCAAGTGGGTGTCCTCGGGGATGCTCGGCCAGCCGCACATACCGCTCGCCTCCATCGAGAAGTGGCTCGGCGAGATGGAGCACCGCTACCGGCTCGCCGGGCACTCCGAACGGGCCGTGCGCGCCGCCGAGTTCACCGTGGCCCGGGAGGTCGGGGACCTGGGGCGGGCGGAGCGCGCGTACACGGCGTGGCTCGCCGCGGACCGGGACCGGATGGCCGACTGCCACGCCTGCGAACTGCACGACCAGGGCGGCTGGCGGGCCGAGCGGGGCGCGGACGCCGAGGCCCTTGAGCTGTGGCGGCCGGTCCTGGAGGGCGAGTACACCTGCGCCCACGAACCGCACGCCGTCCTCGCGTCCTCGCTGCTGCCCCTGCTGCGCCTCGGCCGTACGGATGAGGCACGTGCCCACCACTTGCGCGGTTTCCGGCTGGTGCGCCCCATGGAGAGCATGCGCGGCGCGTACGCGGACCATGTGGAGTTCTGCGTGCTGAGCGGCAACGAGGCACGCGCCCTGGAACTGCTCGCGGAGCGGCCCTCCTACTTCACGGACAGCGGGGAGCCGCGCAGCCGCATGGACTTCCTGGCCGTGGTCGCCCTGCTGGCGGACCGCCTGACCTCTCTGGGGCTCGGCACCCGGACCGTGCCGGGTCCGGCGGGACGCACCTGGACGGCGGGCGAACTCGCCGCCCACGCGCGCGTGGAGGCCCTTTCCCTGGCCGGGCGCTTCGACGCGCGCAACGGCACGACGCGGGTGAGCGAGCGGATCCGCCGGCGCATGGACCGGCAACCGCTGGTGGAACGCCTGCCGCTGGGGGTGCGGGCGTCGGCGCGGACCGGCGTCGCCACCGCTCCCGTACGGTCGGCGCCCGCTCCCGGCGCCGACGCGGAGCCGGAGCTGCCCGCGCTGCTCGCCGAGGCCCGGCGGCTCTCCGCGTCACTGCATCCGGAGTCCGTCGCGGCATGGGCGGCGGTCGCCGAGGCCGTCGGAGCCGCTGAGGCCGTCGGGGACCAGGAGCTGACTCCTCGCGACCGGGCGGAGATGACCGACCACGAGGCGATGGGGCTCGGCCCGGAGGGCGTGGAACTGTTCGCCCACGCCGCCGAGTTGTACGAGGACGCGGGCGACCCGGGCGAGGCGCTGGCGGCACGCGCGCGTGGAGCGTACGCGCTGGCCCTGTCCGGCCGGAGCGAGGAGGCACTGGCCGCGGTCTCGGAACCGTACGAGCTGGTGCTCACGCTCTACGCGGAGGGTGCGACCGGGCTCCCGCAGGCCGCTTCCGTGCTGGTCGGGCGGGCCCGGATTCTGCTTCAGCGGGTGCACGAGGCGGCTGCGGCGAACGGGCTGAACGGTGGCCCGGGCGGCGGATCGAAGGCTTCGGCCGCCGCCAGGAGCGCCGCACGGGAGTTGCTGGCCCTCGCCGGGCCGGGCACCGGGGACGACCTCCTCGTCGCCTCACGGGCCGCGGAGGCGCAGGCGATGCTCGGGGAGCTCGCCGCGCTCTCCGGAGACGCGGAGAAGGCCGCGGAGCTGCTCACCCGGGCCTCGGAGGCGTTCGTCGCGGCCGGGGTGCCGTGGTTCGCGGTGGAGTACGAGGCCCGGCTGACCGGGCTCGCGCGCCAGCTGGGCGACGCCGAGGCGGCCGAGCGGGCGGCCAGGGCGGCGCTGGAGCACGGGGCGCCCTTCATGGAGGCGGTCGGGCAGGCCCAACTGCATCTCCAGCTGGCCGAGATACTCGGCGCCACGGGGCGGTTCGGGCCCGCGGCGGACCACGCCCTGGAGGCGTCGCACTGGGCCGACGAGGGCGGTGAGAGCGCCACGCTGGGCGCCTGGGCCCGGCATCAGCTGGGCGGCTTCCTGCTGCGCCGGGAGCGGTGGGCGGAGGCCGCGGAGATCCTGGAGTCGGCGCTGGCGGAACTGAGCGCGGACACGCACGGCGACGAGGCGATCGTGCAGACGCGGTGGTGGCTCGGCGACTGTCTCACCGAGCTGGGCGAGCACCGCGAGGCGGCCGAGCACTGGCTCCGGGCGGCCGACATCGCCCGGCGGTGGCCCGAGCAGCAGGACCACGCGACGCTCGCGCACCTCGCCGCGGAGGCGCTCGGGCACGCGGGGCTGCTTGCCGAGGCGGAGCTGGCCTACGAGCGCGCCGGTGATCTGTGGGCGACCCTCGGGAACGTCCACGGGCTGGTCCGGTCGCTGCGGGCCCGTGCATGGCTCGCTGTGCGCGGGCAGGACGGCGGGGGCTCCGGGGACTCCGAGGTGTCTGAAGGTGCGGGGGCCGATGGGGCGCGGGAGTTGATGGGGCGGGCGGTCCTGGCGTGCGAGGCGGGTATGGCCGCGTCCGTGTCCCTTTCCGGAGACGGGAACGGGGACAGTGACGGGGACGCTGCCCGTGCGTCGCTCGTCGCCGAACTCGCGCATACACATCGGCAGTTCGGGGATCTGGTCGCCCGGTCCGTGCCCGAGGACGCGGCGGACGACGCGATTCGTGCCGTGTTCGAGGAGGCGCTGGGGCATTTCACGTTGGCCGTGTCGGGGTTTCTCTCGCTCGGTGAGGACGCGGTCCATGACTGGACGGGGGCGTTGCTCGCGGCGGGGTGGATCGAGGCGGATCTTGAGCGGCCGGGCGAGGCTGTCGGGCGGGCCCGAGCGGTCCTCGACGCCTACGCCCACGCCGGCTCCGACTCCGACGAGGTCGTGGTGGCCCGGGTTGCTGAGGCGGAGCGGTTGTTGCGGGCTGCGGGAGGGGGCTGAGGGTCGGGTACCGGGTGCGGGTCCGCTGTGGCTGGTCGCGCAGTTCCCCGCGCCCCTGGGACGGGGCTTCGCCCCGGAGGGGTCGTGGGGTGGGTGCGGGCCCGGTGGGGGCCGCTCGCGCCGTTCCCCGCGCCCCTGAGAAGCAGGGGCTGCGTCCAGGTCTCGCCCCGTAAGGGGCGCGGGGAACTGCGCGGCCGACCCCCACCGGACCCGCACCCGACACAAGTCCGAGGTTCGGTGGGCGCGAGAGCGTCGAGGCCGCTCGCGCCGTTCCCCCCGTCCCTGAGAAGCGGGGGCTGCGTCCAGGTTTCGCCCTGAAGGGGCGCGGGGAACTGCGCGGCCGACCCCCACCGGACCCGCACCTGACAGGAGTCCGGGATGCGGGTGGTGCGGGAGCATCGTGGCCGGTCGCGCAGCTCCCCGCGCCTCTTGCGGGGTTCAGGGGGCGGCTACTCCACGCCGATCAGTAGCAGGGCTCCCTGGTGGCCGCCCCGGTACACCACCGTGTCCACCGCCAGGTAGGACTCGCGGACCCTTGCTTCCAGGTGGTCGGCGATCGTTGCGGGGGCCTCGTCGCCCAGGACCAGGGTGACCATTTCGCCGCCCGCCGAGAGCATGCGGTTGAGGACCGACTCGGCGGTGGCCGTGACGTCGGAGCCGATCACGGCCACGTCGCCGTCGATGAGGCCGAGGACGTCGCCGGCCTGGCAGATGCCGGCCATGGTCCAGGACTGGCGTTCCGCGACCTCCACCTCGGCGTACCGGGTCGCGCCCGCCGCCGAGGTCATCGCGACCACGTCCTCGTCGAAGCGCCGCTCGGGCTCGTGCACGGCGAGCGCGGCGATCCCCTGCACCGCGGAGCGTGTGGGGATCAGCGCGACCCGTACGCCCTCGGTGCGGGCCTGCTCCGCCGCCGCGGCGGCCGTGTGGCGCAGCTCGGCGTCGTTCGGCAGCAGGACGACCTCCAGCGCGTGGGCCCGCCGTACCGCGTCCACGAGTTCTCCGCTGGCCGGGGGCTCCCCGGGGCGCGCGAGGACGGTGGTGGCCCCGGCGTCGGCGTAGAGCCGCGCGAGGCCCTCCCCGGGGACGACGGCCACGACCGCGCGCTGTGCCCTCTCCCGGAGCGGCCGGACCGTCGAGCCCGTGGTGTGCGCGTCGGCGGGACCGAAGTGCGTGATCCGGATGCGGTACGGCCGGCCGGCCTCGACGCCCGCCTCCACGGCCGCGCCCGCGTCGTCGACGTGGACGTGCACGTTCCACAGTCCGTCCCCGCCGACCACGACGAGCGAGTCCCCGAGCCCGTCGAGCCGGTCCCGGAGGCGCGCGACGGCCGTGTCGTCCGCCTCCAGGAGGTAGATCACCTCGAAGGCCGGGCCGCTCTCGTCCTCGACGGGTGCGGTACCGGGACCGCCGTCGGCACACTCCCCCGTGTCGGCCTGCACGCGCGCGTGGGACGCGAGTACCGGGATCGCTTCCACGGCGGGGGCCGCTCCGGTGAACGTCTCCACCAGCGCCCCCAGCACGGCCACCAGTCCCCGTCCGCCCGCGTCGACCACTCCGGCCCGTTCCAGGACGGCGAGCTGTCCGGGGGTCGCCGCGAGCGCGGCCCGCGCGCCCTCGTACGCGGCCCGCGCGACCACCGCGCAGTCCCCCTCGGCGCCCGAGGCGGCGTCGGCGGCGGCCGTGGCGACCGTGAGGACCGTGCCCTCGACCGGGTGCGCGACGGCCTGTCTGGCCGCGTCGGCCGCGTGCCGCAGGGCGAGCCGCAGGCCCGGCCCGTCGGTCCGCTCGGTGCCCGTGTCCGCGGCGAGCACCTGGGCCATGCCCCGCAGGAGCTGCGCGAGGATCGTCCCCGAGTTGCCCCGGGCCCCGATGAGCGCGCCGTGCGCCATGGCCCGTACCGCGTCCGCGAGTGTGGGCGGCTCGATCAGCGGCCCATGGGAGACCGGCCGCCCGTCGGACACAGGCACGTCGGACACCGGTCCCTCGGACGACGGTCCCCCGGGTGCGGTGCCGACGACGGACATCGCCGCGTGCGCCGCGAAGACCGCCTCGACCGCCGCGGCGGCCGACTCGACGGTCAGATAGAGGTTGGTGCCGGTGTCCCCGTCGGCGACGGGATAGACATTGATCGCGTCGATCTCCTCGCGCGCACGGCCGAGGGCCTCCAGCGCGAGTCCGCTCCAGGCGCGTACCGCGGATGCGTCCAATGTCTGCGGCACCTGCGGCACCTGCGCCTCCTTGAGCAGCCGGTCTGAGCGGCCGGACCGAGCGGCCGAACGTCCGACGCAGCGTAGACCCAGGTGGGGTGCCGGCCGGAAGAGGGCCGGGAGAGACCCCGCACGGGACATGGTAGTTTCGTTGTACGGACGCAGTCGTTGTATGCTGCTCCGGTTGCCCGATCTCATCGGGCCTTCCCCCTGGCAGCGCCACTCAGATCCTACGATCCTGATCCCGGCATGCCGGGATCCACCGTAAGAGCATCTGAAGTCTTTGGAGTGACCCGTGGCTGCCAACTGCGACGTCTGTGGCAAGGGGCCGAGCTTCGGCAACAGCATCTCGCACTCGCACCGCCGTACGTCCCGTCGCTGGAACCCGAACATCCAGCGCGTCCGTACCGTGGTCAGCGGGACGCCGAAGCGCGTCAACGCTTGCACCTCGTGCATCAAGGCCGGCAAGGTCTCGCGCTGACATCTGCACAGCGCGCAGCCACTGCTGGTCCACCGCTCAAAGCCGGTCCCCCTCACGGAGGACCGGCTTTCTGCTGTTCACGGGCCGCTCGGCGATGTGGCGGGCGCCCCGGCTGCCCGGTCGCCCTCAGCGGCTCTCAGTCGCTCGCGGTCACCGAGGTGAACCGCCAGCCGTGATCGACCGGGCCGATCCCTGCCCCGAGCGCGAATCCGGCCGCGATCGCCCCGGTGACGTACTCCTTCGCCGCCACCACCGCGTCCGGCACCGACAGCCCCTTCGCCAGCTCCGAGGCGATCGCGCTCGCGAGCGTGCACCCCGTGCCGTGGGTGTGCCGGTTGTCGAACCGGGGCGCGCGCAGCCACAGCTCGTCGGAGCCGTCGGTGAGGAAGTCCACCGCGTCCCCGCTCAGATGGCCGCCCTTGATCAGCGCCCAGCCGGGCCCGTACGACAGCACGGCCTCCGCCGCCCGCCGTATCCCGTCCTCCGACTCGACCGTCACCCCTGTGAGCTGGGCCACCTCGTCGAGGTTCGGTGTCGCCACCGTGGCCACCGGAAGCAGCTTCGTGCGTACGGAGTCCAGGGCGGACGAGGCCAGCAGGGAGTCGCCGTGCTTGGAGACGCCGACCGGGTCGACGACGGCCGGCGCGTCGGTGCCGCCGATCAACTCGGCGACGGCCTCGACGAGTTCGGCGGAGGAGAGCATGCCGGTCTTGACCGCCTGGACGCCGATGTCGTCGACCACGCTGCGGTACTGGGCCCGCACCGCCTCCACCGGCAGTTCCCAGGCGCCCTGCACGCCGAGGGAGTTCTGCGCGGTGACGGCGGTGAGCACGCTCATGCCGTGCACGCCGAGCGCGAGCATGGTCTTCAGGTCGGCCTGGATCCCGGCCCCGCCACCGGAGTCGGAACCCGCGACCGTCAGCACACGCGGCGGGGTGCGGGGAGCGGCACTCGGCGCGATGCGGGAAGGGGCACTCGGCGGGGTGCTCATGACTCGATGTCCCCGAAGTGGTCCCAGCCGCCCTTGCTGGTCCAGGGCGCCCCGTCGACCGTGACCTGGGGCAGCGCCGACGGGTTGAGGACCTCGCCGATCACCTTCCAGCGTGCGGGCAGTTTCACGTCCGCCGGGAAGGTCGCGACGATCGCGTGGTCCTCGCCGCCGGTGAGCACCCACTGGATCGGGTCGACGCCGACGGCCTGACCGATGTCGTTCATCTGCGTGGGGATGTCGACGGCACCGGAGCGGATGTCGATGCGGACCTTGCTGGCCTCGGCGATGTGCCCGAGGTCGGCGATCAGCCCGTCGCTGACGTCCGTCATGGAGGTCGCGCCGAGCCCGGCCGCCGCGGGGCCCGCGTGGTACGGCGGTTCCGGGCGCCGGTGGGCCTCGACGAAGGCGCGCGGCGAACGGAAACCGCGCGAGAGCACGGCGTGCCCGGCCGCGGACCAGCCCAGCCAGCCCGTCACGGCCACCACGTCACCGGGCCGGGCACCGGCCCGGGTCACCGGCTCGTGGTTGCGCAGATCGCCGAGCGCGGTGATCGCCACGGTGATCGTGTCGCCGCGTACGACGTCTCCGCCGACCACCGCCGCCCCCGCGACCTGGCACTCGTCGCGCAGGCCGTCCATCAGCTCGGAGGGCCAGGTGGCGGGCAGTTCGGCCGGGACGACCAGGCCGAGCAGCAGTGCGGTCGGCACCGCGCCCATGGCGGCGATGTCCGCGAGGTTCTGCGCAGCGGCCTTGCGCCCGACGTCGTACGCCGTGGACCAGTCGCGCCGGAAGTGGCGCCCCTCCAGGAGGATGTCGGTGCTCGCCACGACCCTGCGGTCGGGGGCGGCCACCACGGCCGCGTCGTCACCCGGCCCGACGCGTACCGCCGGGGTGGTGGTGAGCCGGGAGGTGAGCTCCTTGATGAGCCCGAACTCCCCCAACTCGCCCACGGTTCCCTTCACCGAGTCTCACCTGTTCCCTTCGTGCCCATGAGGCGAGTAGCCCTGTCTGCTTCTGTTCCTGCGTGACTGCGTCTGCTCTGTATGCGCTCGTTCGCGTCCAGCGTGCGTCCGGTCGCGGGCCGTCCCGTACCTCGGTACCGTCGGAACAACCGTCAACCTGTGCCGTCCGTGCACCCTGGCGCGTAAGCCCCCGCCCCCGCGGGTCTCCCCGTGGCGTGCGGCGACGCGATACCGTGGCGTTCCTTTTCCCCACATGATCCTCGTGGCCGCCCTGGAGGTTCCGTGGTACAGGCGTACATCCTGATCCAGACGGAGGTCGGCAAAGCGTCGACCGTCGCCGAGACGATCAGCAAGATTCCGGGGGTGATCCAGGCCGAGGACGTGACCGGGCCGTACGACGTGATCGTGCGGGCCCAGGCCGACACCGTGGACGAGCTCGGCCGCATGGTGGTCGCCAGAGTCCAGCAAGTGGACGGCATCACCCGCACCCTGACCTGCCCGGTCGTGCACCTGTAGCCCCCGTCTACGCTGGGCCGGTGGACTTCTTCCGTCACCGGCGTGCTTCTTTGGTCGGGCTCCCCGCCCTCGTTCTGCTGATCGCTGCCACAGGCTGCTCCTCAGCAGACGACAACGCCCCGGTCGCGGTTCCCAGTCCGGGTGCGAAGGCCGCCGAGCTGTGCCGGAACCTGGACAAGTCGTTGCCACGGAAGGTGGACGGCCTCGATCGGGAGGATCCCGAGCCCCGGTCAGCGCTGACCGCGGGCTGGGGAAGCCCGGCGATCATACTGCGCTGCGGGGTGTCGCGGCCCGCGAAGATGGTCGACCCCAAGGTGGCCGACGGGAGTGATCCCGATGCGATCGGGGGTGGCGTGAACGGGGTGGGGTGGCTGATGGAGGAGCGGGACGGTGGAGTGACCCGCTTCACCTCCGCTCAGCGGCGCGTGTACGTCGAGGTGACGGTGCCGTCGGGGCGGGACACGTCTTCTGTTCTCGTCGATCTGGCCGGGGCCATCAAGAAGTCGATCCCTTTGGGGATTGCGGATTGATGGCCACGGCCGGTTCGTTCTCCGCCGGTGCGTTGTCGGGTGCGGGTACGTCGTAGTTGGCGTTGCGCAGTTCCCCGCGCCCCTAAAAGCAAAGGCCCGGCCCTGCCCCGCCCGAAGGAGCGAAGCCGGCACCCGCGCCCCTGAAAGCAAAGCCAAAAGCCTTATCGCAGGCCCGTCGACCTGCGTAGGGCCGCCTGGATCAGGCGGTCCACCAGTTCCGGGTACGGGACTCCTGTCGCTTCCCACATCTTGGGGTACATGGAGATCGGCGTGAAGCCGGGCATCGTGTTGATCTCGTTGATCACGAACTCGCCGTCCTCCGTGAGGAAGAAGTCCGCGCGGACCAGGCCCTCGCAGGACGCGGCCTCGAAGGCCTCGACGGCCAGGCGGCGGATCTCGGCGGTCTGCTCGGGAGTCAGCGGGGCCGGCACGATGCCGGGCGTCGAGTCGATGTACTTCGCATCGAAGTCGTAGTACGCGTGCGACTGCACCGGAGGGATCTCGGCCGGTACGGACGCCCGGGGCCCGTCCTCGAACTCCAGGACCCCGCACTCGATCTCGCGACCGCGCAGCAGCGCCTCCACGAGGATCTTCGGGTCGTGGTGCTGGGCCGCCGCGATCGCCTCGTCGAGGCCGGACAGGTCCTCGACCTTGGTGATGCCGATCGACGAGCCCGCGCGCGCGGGCTTCACGAAGAGCGGCCAGCCGTGCTCCCCCGCGAAGTCGATGATCTTCTTGCGGGCCGCCGACTCGTCCTGCTCCCACTCACGGGGCCGGATCACCACGTACGGGCCGACCGGCAGCCCGAAGGAGGTGAACACCCGCTTCATGTACTCCTTGTCCTGGCCGACGGCCGAGGCGAGCACGCCCGAGCCGACGTAGGGGACACCGGAGAGCTCCAGCAGACCCTGAAGGGTGCCGTCCTCGCCGTACGGGCCGTGCAGCATCGGGAAGACGACGTCGACCTCGCCGAGCGCCTTGGGCACCGAACCCGGCTCGCTGTAGACCACTTCGCGGTCGGCGGGGTCGAGGGGCAGGATCACGCCGCCCTCGCTCGACTCGGCGAGTTCCGCGACGTCGGGCGTACGACGCTCGCTGATCGTCATGCGCTCCGGGTCGTCGGCCGTGAGCACCCAGCGGCCTTCCCTGGTGATTCCGATCGGCAGGACGTCGTACTTGGTCCGGTCGACGGCCCGCAGGACGGCTCCGGCGGTGACCATGGAGATCCCGTGTTCGGAGCTGCGCCCGCCGAAGACGACGGCCACGCGCGGCTTGCGAGGCGGCTGCTCAGGGCTCTGGGGAAGGTTCTCGGTGCTCATATCGGGTTGAGAGTACCCGGTGGCAGGACCCTGAGTCAGCGGCCGGTGGCGGGGTCGCTCAGTGCCGTTCCGGCTTGGCGCTGCGAGACATCAGTTCCTTGACGGCGACGACCGGCGGCTTGCCCTCGTGGACGATCTCGACGACGGTCTCCGTGATGGGCATGTCGACTCCGTGCCGGCGCGCCAAGTCCAGTACGGACTCACAGGACTTGACGCCCTCGGCGGTCTGCTTGGTGACCGCGATGGTCTCCTGGAGGGTCATGCCCTTGCCGAGGTTCGTACCGAAGGTGTGGTTGCGCGAGAGCGGCGAGGAACAGGTCGCCACGAGGTCGCCCAGGCCCGCGAGTCCGGCGAACGTCAGCGGGTCGGCGCCCATCCTCAGTCCGAGCCGGGTCGTCTCCGCCAACCCCCGTGTGATGAGGGACCCCTTGGCGTTGTCGCCCAGGCCCATGCCGTCCGCGATGCCGACGGCGAGGCCGATGACGTTCTTGACCGCGCCCCCGAGCTCGCAGCCCACCACGTCGGTGTTGGTGTAGGGCCGGAAGTACGGCGTGTGGCAGGCGGCCTGGAGCCGCTGGGCCACCCCTTCGTCGCTGCACGCGACCACGGCGGCGGCCGGCATCCGGGCGGCGATCTCCCGGGCCAGGTTGGGCCCGGTGACCACGGCGATCCGGTCGGCGCCGACCTTCGCGACGTCCTCGATCACCTCGCTCATCCGCATCGCGGAGCCGAGTTCGACACCCTTCATGAGGGAGACGAGGACCGTGCCGGGCGCGAGCAGCGGCGCCCATTCGGCCAGGTTCTCGCGCAGTGTCTGCGAGGGCACGGCGAGCACCGTGAAGTCGGCGCCGCGGGCGGCCTCGGCGGCGTCCGTGGTGGCCCGCAGGTTCTCCGGGAGTTCGATGCCCGGCAGGTAGTCGGGGTTCGTGCGGGTGGAGTTGACCGCTTCGGCGAGTTCGGTCCGCCGTCCCCACAGCGTCACGTCGCAGCCCGCGTCGGCGAGCACCATCCCGAAGGCGGTGCCCCACGATCCGGTCCCGAAGACGGTCGCCTTGACGGGCCTGCCGGATGTCGTCACTTGCCGTGCCCCTTTTCGTGCTCTGCCTCGGTCGTGTCCCGCGCGCCTGTTTCCCGCACGGTCTTCTCCTGCTTCTCCTGCGCGGCCGGTCCCCGGCGCGCGTTCAGCTCGTCGTGCTCGTCGTGCGCTTCCTGCTCGTCCTGTTCGCGCGTCCTGCGCCGCTGCTCGATACGCACCAGGCGCGGGTCGTACCGCGTGGCCGGCGCCTTCTCCCCGCGGATCAGCTCCAGCTGCGCGGTGATCGCGGCCATGATGACCTCGGTCGCCTCCTTCAGGAGGTCGGGGGTCATCTCCTTGTCGTAGAACCGCGAGAGGTCCACGGGCGGGCCGGCGAGCACGTGGTGCGTCTTGCGCGGGAAGAGATCGGGCTTCTTCGCGTACGGGGCCAGAAGGTGGTTGGCGCCCCACTGGGCCACCGGGATCACCGGGCACCTGGTCTGCAGCGCGACCCGCGCGGCACCCGTCTTGCCGGTCATCGGCCACAGGTCGGGGTCACGGGTGAGGGTGGCCTCGGGATAGAAGGCGACGCACTCCCCGCGCTCCACGGCGTCGATCGCGGCCCGGTAGGCGCTGAGCGCGTCGGAACTCTCGCGGTACACCGGGATCTGCCCGGTGCCCCGCATGGCCGCTCCCACGAATCCGCTCTTGAAAAGCCCGCTCTTGGCGAGGAAACGCGGAACGCGGCCGGTGTTGTACTGAAAGTGCCCGTACGCGAACGGATCGGCGTGAGAATTGTGGTTCACCGCGGTGATAAATCCGCCATCGGCAGGAATGTTCTCCATTCCACGCCAGTCCCGCTTGATCAGAACCACCAGCGGCGGTTTGACGAGGACCGCTGAGAAGCGGTACCAGAAGCCGATTCTGCGGCGGGACACGCGAACACCTTCCTCTTGGGCCTTGGGGGCCGCACAAGTGTCACCCCAGGCCGCCGGTCTGTCGAGAACACCGTACGCCCCGGTCTCGGCCCCACTCCGGTGCCCGGGGGACAATGGGCGGGACAAGGGAGGGACGAGACGCTCGTGCAATGGATCATGGTCGTACCCCTCAAAGCCCTTGCGCGGGCGAAGAGCAGGCTCTCGGACACCGCGGCCGACGGTCTGCGTCCCGGGCTCGCCCTCGCCTTCGCACAGGACACGGTGGCCGCGGCGCTGGCCTGCCCGGAAGTCGCGGATGTGGCCGTAGTCACGGGTGACGCGCTGGCCGGACGCGAGCTGGCCGCCCTGGGTGCCCGGATCGTCCCGGACGAGCCCGGGGGCGGCCTGAACGCCGCGCTGCGGCACGCGGAGGCGGTCGTACGCATCACGAACCCGCACACACCGCTGGCCGCCATGAACGCGGATCTGCCCGCTCTGCGGCCTCTCGAATTGGCCCGGGTGCTCACGGCCGCCGCCGAATTCCCCCGGGCTTTCCTCGCGGACGCCGCCGGAATCGGCACCACTCTCCTGGCCGCGTCACCGGGCCACGAATTGCTTCCCGCTTTCGGAACGGATTCCCGCGCGCGCCATCGCGCCTCGGGCGCCGCGGAACTCCTCCTGACCGCGGTGGATTCCGTACGCCAGGACGTGGACACGGGCGCGGACCTCCGAGCGGCATTGACACTGGGCACAGGCCCCCGCACGACAGCGGCCGCCCAACACCTCAAAGCAGCCTGAGCCCCGACCGAGCCCCAATAGGGGCGCGGGGCTGTGACATTTCGCGGCTCCACCGCGGAGCGCGACCAGCCCCCAGCGCCGCTCCCAAAGGGGCGCGGGGAACTGCGCGCCCAGCCCCCACCGGCCCGCAGGCACCCACCAACCCCGGACACCCCACCCCTCCCCGGCAGGGGAACCGCATACGCTTCCCCCATGCAGGCGACCGCGTACACATACGACCCAGAGACCCGCACGGGCCAGGTGTTGCTGGACGACGGCACCCCCGTCCCCTTCGACGCCCCGGCCTTCGACAAGGGCGGCCTGAGACTGCTCCGTCCGGGCCAGCGCGTACGGATCGAGGTCGAGGGCGAGGGCGAGGACAACCGCCGCATCACCCTGGTGACCCTGCAGACCTTCTGAGGCAACCCGAAGCATCCGCGAACGCCGCGGGCCGGGCTCCCCCGTGGGAGCCCGGCCCGGCGCGTTTATGCCCTGCGCCCCTGTCTACCTGCGGGCGGTGGCCTTCTTGGCGGTGGTGGTCGTACGGGCCGCCGACTTCTTGGCCGGCGCCTTCTTGGCCGCGGCCTTCTTCGCGGGGGCCTTCTTCGCCGCCGCCTTCTTCGCGGTGGTCTTCTTGGCCGCCGCCGAGGTCTTCTTCGCGGTCGCCGACGTCTTCTTGGCGGTCGCCTTCTTGGCCGTGGCGGTGGTCTTCTTCGCAGCCGCGGACGTGGTCTTCTTCGCCGCGGTCGCCTTCCGGGTCGTCGCCGCGGCCGTGGTCTTCTTCGCGGCCCCCGTCGCCTTCCTGGCGGTGGTGGCCTTCTTGGCCGCGGCCTTCTTGACCGTGGCGGAAGCGCCACCGCTCAGGCTGCCCTTGGGGGCCTTCTTGACCGCCACGTCGTTCTTGGGGAGCTTCTTCGAGCCGCTCACCAGGTCCTTGAAGCCCTGGCCCGCACGGAAGCGGGGCACGGAGGTCTTCTTGACCCGAACCCGCTCTCCGGTCTGCGGGTTGCGGGCGTAACGGGCCGGACGGTCCACCTTCTCGAAGGAACCGAAGCCGGTGACCGAGACCCGGTCCCCGCCGACAACTGCACGCACCACGGCGTCCAGTACGGCGTCGACCGCGTCAGCGGCCTGCTGACGCCCGCCGACCTTGTCGGCAATCGCTTCTACGAGCTGCGCCTTGTTCACGTCTTCCCCTTCGGAGACATTGCCAGAACGAAAGTGTTCAAGCTTTTTCGCACGTTAGGCAGATATATACCGCAAATCAAACACGAAACGGGCTAATCACCCTTGTGCCGCAACGAACTGGGGCGCTGCCCAAGTTCCTCAGCGTTCCTCTTCGGGGATTCAGCCCTCGTCGAGGTCCGTCGTGAACCGCTCCAGACGCCTTGTCGCATCGGCGAGATCGTGTTTGGCCACGGCCGTAATGACCAGCAGCTTCCGGGTCAGCGCCATCCGTACGCCCTCCGGGACTTGCAGTGCGCGCACCGATGTGTGCGCTTCCTTGAGTTGGGACGCGACTGCCGCATAGAGGTCGAGTTGGCCGTCGTGTTCCATGCACAGATTGTGCCATCTGGGGCGAGTTGTCGCCTGCGCAGGGGGTAACTACCGCCTCCCGAGGACCTTCCGCGCACCTGCCCACCAGCCCCTGCCGGGGTTCGGCTACCCCAACAAGGCCCCTTGAAACAAGGGTAGTTGAGGCCAATCACAAAGGCCGGAACACCCCTTCCGGAGGCAGACACAGATGTACCCCCAACCGTCCACGATTGGGGGTACAGAGGCCTGTTGCCTGGCTGGAATCAGCCGTGCGGGTCCCGTTCCGGTCAGACCTGAACGGTCCGCGGCTTGTAGGAGGGCCGCTTGGCCTCGTAGGTGGAGATGTCCGCCTCGTTCTGGAGGGTGATGGAGATGTCGTCCAGCCCGTTCAGCAGCCGCCAGCGGGCGTTCTCGTCGAGCTCGAAGGCGGCCGTGATGCCCTCGGCGCGCACCTCACGGGCCTCCAGGTCGACCGTGATCTCGGCCTCGGGGTCCTTCTCGGTGAGCTCCCAGAGCGCGTCCACGATCTTCTGCTCCAGAACCACTGTGAGCAGGCCGTTCTTCAGAGAGTTGCCGCGGAAGATGTCCGCGAAGCGCGACGAGATCACCGTCTTGAAGCCGTAGTTCTGCAGGGCCCAGACGGCGTGCTCGCGCGAGGATCCCGTACCGAAGTCGGGGCCCGCGACCAGGACCGTGGCGCCCGCGCGCTCGGGCCGGTTGAGGATGAAGGACGAGTCCTTGCGCCAGGCCTCGAAGAGCCCGTCCTCGAAGCCGTCCCTGGTCACCTTCTTGAGCCAGTGGGCGGGGATGATCTGGTCGGTGTCCACGTTGCTGCGGCGCAGCGGGACCGCCCGGCCGGTGTGCTTGGTGAATGCTTCCATGGCTCTCAGACTCCAGCGGGCGTGCGGACGTCGGCGTCGGACAGGTCGGCGGGGGACGCCAGATGGCCCAGTACGGCCGTGGCGGCGGCGACCTGCGGCGACACCAGGTGCGTACGGCCGCCCTTGCCCTGCCTGCCCTCGAAGTTGCGGTTGGAGGTGGACGCGGAGCGCTCACCGGGGGCCAGCTGGTCGGGGTTCATGCCCAGACACATCGAGCAGCCCGCGTGCCGCCATTCGGCGCCGGCCTCCTTGAAGACCAGGTCGAGGCCCTCGGAGACGGCCTGCAGACCGACGCGCGCGGAGCCGGGGACGACCAGCATGCGTACGCCGTCGGCGACTTTGCGGCCTCCCACGATCTCCGCGGCGGCGCGCAGGTCCTCGATGCGGCCGTTGGTGCACGAACCTACGAAGACGGTGTCGACCTTGATGTCCCGCAGCGGCTGTCCGGCGGTCAACCCCATGTACTCCAGGGCCTTTTCGGCGGCGTACCGCTCCGAAGCGTCTTCGTACGAAGCAGGATCGGGGACGGCGGCCGAAAGCGGTGCTCCCTGGCCGGGGTTGGTGCCCCAGGTGACGAACGGCGCGAGGGAGGCGGCGTCGATGACGACCTCCGCGTCGAATTCGGCGTCGTCGTCCGACTTCAGGGTCTTCCAGTACGCGACGGCGGCGTCCCAGTCCTCGCCCTCGGGGGCGTGGGCGCGGCCCTCGATGTACGCGAAGGTGGTCTCGTCGGGGGCGATCATGCCCGCGCGGGCGCCGGCCTCGATCGACATGTTGCAGATGGTCATGCGGGCCTCCATCGAGAGTTTCTCGATGGCGGAGCCGCGGTACTCCAGGATGTAGCCCTGGCCGCCGCCCGTACCGATCTTGGTGATGATCGCCAGGATCAGGTCCTTGGCCGTGACGTCCTCGGGCAGGTCGCCGTCGACCGTGATGGCCATGGTCTTGGGGCGGGCCAGCGGCAGCGTCTGGGTGGCCAGCACGTGCTCGACCTGGGAGGTGCCGATGCCGAACGCCAGCGCGCCGAACGCGCCGTGGGTGGAGGTGTGGGAGTCACCGCACACGACCGTGGTACCGGGCTGGGTCAGGCCCAGCTGCGGGCCGACGACGTGGACGACACCCTGCTCGACGTCGCCCAGCGAGTGCAGGCGCACGCCGAAGTCGGCGCAGTTCTTGCGCAGCGTCTCCAGCTGGGCCCGGGAGACCGGGTCCGCGATGGGCTTGTCGATGTCGAGGGTGGGGGTGTTGTGGTCCTCGGTGGCGATGGTGAGGTCGAGCCGGCGCACGGGGCGCCCCGCCTGACGGAGGCCGTCGAAGGCCTGGGGGCTGGTCACCTCGTGCAGCAGGTGCAGATCGATGAAGAGAAGGTCGGGCTCGCCCTCCGCGCGCCGGACGACGTGGTCGTCCCAGACCTTCTCCGCGAGTGTCCTACCCATCGCTTTCCCTCCGGCCGGCCTGTGTGGCGCCGGCCCAACTAGAGATTTCCGAGGCGGCGGGCGCCCGTACCCCCCGTACCGGACGTCTTCCGCCAGGCCCGTCGGTCCACGGGCCGTGTACGTATCAGGGTGGCGCGTTCCACCGAAAATTGAACTTGCGTTTCACAGAGTGAGACGCGAGTATCGTTTCATGGACAACAGTAGCGGCGTCGGCGTTCTGGACAAGGCAGCCCTTGTCCTGAGCGCACTGGAGTCCGGTCCGGCCACCCTCGCGGGACTGGTCGCGGCGACCGGACTGGCACGGCCCACGGCACATCGCCTCGCCGTGGCACTTGAACACCACCGGATGGTGGCACGCGACATGCAGGGCCGTTTCATTCTCGGCCCCCGGCTGGCCGAGCTGGCCGCCGCCGCGGGCGAGGACCGCCTCCTCGCGACGGCGGGCCCGGTGCTCACGCATCTGCGCGACATCACGGGCGAGAGCGCGCAGCTCTACCGCCGCCAGGGCGACATGCGTATCTGCGTCGCCGCGGCCGAGCGACTGTCGGGCCTGCGGGACACGGTCCCGGTCGGCTCGACCCTCACGATGAAAGCCGGTTCCTCGGCCCAGATCCTGATGGCCTGGGAGGAGCCGGAGCGTCTGCACCGCGGCCTCCAGGGCGCCCGCTTCACGGCGACGGCCCTGTCGGGCGTACGGCGCCGGGGCTGGGCCCAGTCGATCGGCGAGCGGGAGCCGGGCGTCGCGTCCGTCTCCGCGCCGGTGCGCGGGCCCTCGAACCGCGTGGTCGCCGCCGTGTCGGTGTCGGGCCCGATCGAGCGGCTGACGCGCCACCCGGGCCGGATGCACGCCCAGGCGATCATCGACGCGGCCGCGCGTCTGTCCGAGGCACTGCGCCGCACCAGCTGAGTCCCACCCTGTCGACCACTCCCCCGGCCGATCGCTTCAACGCCGCAGCGAACGGCCAGGGTTGACGCCCTCACCTGTTGTCCTCGTCCGATGCCCTCAGGGCACGCAGCACGAAAGAAGCCCTCCCCGGGTGGGGAGGGCTTCCTCTGTATGTACCCCCGACCGGATTCGAACCGGCGCTACTGCCGTGAGAGGGCAGCGTGCTAGGCCGCTACACAACGGGGGCGAGGATCACAAGTGATCCAGCTGGGCTACCAGGACTCGAACCTAGAACAACGGAACCAGAAACCGTCGTGTTGCCAATTACACCATAGCCCAATAGTGGTCTAGACCACTCCGTACCCCCGACCGGATTCGAACCGGCGCTACTGCCGTGAGAGGGCAGCGTGCTAGGCCGCTACACAACGGGGGCCCTAGCGATCCTGCATGAGAGTCAGCGGGTGCGACCCGGACTGACCCCCTGGGAAGGATCTGTACCCCCGACCGGATTCGAACCGGCGCTACCGCCTTGAGAGGGCGGCGTGCTAGGCCGCTACACAACGGGGGCCTTGCAGAGCTGGTCTCTGCTTGTGCAGATAAGCTCTGCGAGCTGGCCTACCAGGACTCGAACCTAGACTAACGGAACCAGAAACCGTCGTGCTGCCAATTACACCATAGGCCACTGAAACTCAACCCCATGGGGATTTTGTTTTAGCTTGCGCCTCCGGTCTCCGGCCTTTCGGCCCGCACTCCGGCGGCGCAGGAAGAACATTACCTGAAGGTGGACGGCGCTCCAAAACGGGTATCGGGCCGGAGGATCGCGGGGAGTTCGGCCAGCGAGACGATCCGCCGCGGGTGGGAGAGCCGATCCGCGGGCGGGCCCGGTGCGGCGTCCGGAGCGGGGGGTGCGACCGCGCTCATGCCCGTGCGGTCGATCCAGACGGAGAACAGGCCGGCGTCGGCCGCGCCCCGCCCGTCGATCTCCGGATGGTCCCCGACGTACGCGACCTGGTGCGGGGGCAGGTCCAGGGCCTCGCAGGCCGTGTGGAAGGCCTCGGCCGCGGGTTTGGAGACGCCGAGTTCGGCCGCGCACAGCACCGATTCGAAGCGGTCCCGTACGCCGAGGACGCGCAGTTTGTGGTCCTGGACACGCAGGCTGGAGTTGGAGAGCACCGCGTGACGGTGGCTGCCCGCCAGGAGGTCGAGGACGGGCAGGACGTCCGGGAACAGCGCCCAGGCCCCCTCGTAGTGACCGAGATAACGGCCGAACCAGTCCTCCGCCTCCGCGTCGGTCAGCGGCCGGTCCAGGAACGCCCGCACCCGGTCCCGGCGCCCGCCCTCCCAGTCCACCTCGCCCGCCGCGAACCGCGCCCACTGCTCGTCGGTGAGCTCGCGCCAGCGGTCCAGGGCCTGCTCCACGGAAGCGAATCCGACGAGCAGCCCCTCGGCGGTCAAGTGCCCGCGCATACCGGCCCGGTCGGCCGTGGTGTAGTCGAAGAGGGTGTCGTCCACGTCCCACAGCACGGCTCGGATCGTCATGGTCCGACGGTACCTCCGGCGCCGTTCCCGGCGGACAGGGGGAAGGGGCGGCATCCCGTACGGATGCCGCCCCTTCCCCACGCGTCCGTCGTCGCCTACGCGGTCAGCTTCGCCAGGGCCGCGTCGATGCGCGCCAGCGACTTCTCCTTGCCCAGGATCTCCAGGGACTCGAAGAGGGGCAGGCCGATCGTGCGGCCGGTGACGGCGACACGGACCGGGGCCTGCGCCTTGCCCAGCTTCAGGCCGTGCGCCTCACCGGCGGCCAGTACGGCCTCCTTGAGGGCCTCGGCGGAGGTCCAGTCGGCGGACTCCAGCTTCTCGCGGGCCGTCGTGAGGAGAGCGTCGGAGCCGTCCTTCATCGCCTTCGTCCAGGACGCCTCGTCGACGGCCGGCTCCGGCAGGAACAGGAAGTCGACGTTGTCGGTGATCTCGGAGAGCACCTTCAGGCGGGTCTGGGCGTGCGGGGCGATCGCGTCCCACTTGGCCGGGTCGAAGTCCTCCGGCGCCCAGGGCGCGAAGGGGGCCTTCAGCCAGGGGGCGCAGCGCTCGGCGAACTCCTTGACGTCCAGCAGCCGGATGTGGTCCGCGTTGATGGCCTCGGCCTTCTTGAGGTCGAAGCGCGCCGGGTTGGGGTTCACGTCCGAGACGTCGAAGGCGGCGACCATCTCCTCGACGGAGAAGATGTCGCGGTCCGCCGAGAGCGACCAGCCCAGCAGGGACAGGTAGTTCAGCAGGCCCTCCGGGAGGAAGCCGCGCTCCCGGTAGAGGTTCAGCGAGGACTCGGGGTCGCGCTTGGAGAGCTTCTTGTTGCCCTCGCCCATCACATAGGGGAGGTGCCCGAAGGCCGGGGTCTCCTTGGCGATGCCCAGCTCGGTCAGCGCCTTGTAGAGGGCGATCTGTCGCGGGGTGGAGGAGAGCAGGTCCTCACCGCGCAGGACGTGGGTGATCTCCATCAGGGCGTCGTCGACCGGGTTGACCAGCGTGTAGAGCGGGGCGCCGTTGGCCCGGACGATGCCGTAGTCCGGCACGTTCTCCGGGAGGTAGGTGATCTCGCCGCGGACCAGGTCCGTGAAGGTGATCGCCTCGTCGGGCATGCGGAACCGGACGATGGGCGTGCGGCCCTCCGCCTCGTACGCGCTCTTCCGCTCGGCACTCAGGTCGCGGCAGTGGCCGTCGTAGCCGGACGGCTTGCCGGCGGCGCGGGCTGCGTCGCGACGGGCGTCCAGCTCGGGGGTCGAGCAGTAGCAGTGGTAGGCGCGGCCTGCGTCCAGGAGCTTCTGCGCGACGTCCTTGTAGAGGTCCATGCGCTGCGACTGGCGGTACGGCGCGTGGGGGCCGCCGATCTCGGGGCCCTCGTCCCAGTCGAAGCCCAGCCAGCGCAGCGAGTCCAGGAGCTGCTCGTACGACTCCTCGGAGTCGCGGGCCGCGTCGGTGTCCTCGATACGGAACACGAACGTGCCGCCGGTGTGGCGGGCGTACGCCCAGTTGAAGAGGGCCGTGCGGACCAGGCCCACATGGGGGTTGCCGGTCGGGGAGGGACAGAAACGTACTCGGACGGCGGGGTCGGATGCGCTAGCCACGCTTGACAACCTTGTTGGTGAGAGTGCCGATGCCTTCGATGGTGACGGCGACCTCGTCGCCGGCACTGAGGGGGCCGACCCCGGCGGGGGTGCCCGTGAGGATGACGTCTCCGGGGAGCAGCGTCATGGCCTCGGTGATGTTGACGATCAGATCCTCGATGGAGTGGATCATCTCGCTGGTGCGGCCCAGCTGGCGCTGTTGGCCGTTGACCGTGCACTGGATGGTGAGGTCGGACGGGTCGAGGTCCGTCTCCACCCAGGGGCCGAGCGGGCAGGAGGAGTCGAAGCCCTTGGCCCTGGCCCACTGCTTCTCGCGCCGCTGGACGTCGCGCGCGGTGACGTCGTTGGCGCAGGTGTAGCCGAGGATCACGTCCTTGACGCGTTCGCGCGGGACCTCACGGCACATCCGGCCGATGACCACGGCCAGCTCGGCCTCGTGGTGCAGTTCCTCGGTGAAGGAGGGGTACGCGATGTCGTCGCCGGAGCCGATCACCGAGGTGGAGGGCTTGAAGAAGGCGAACGGGGCGTCGGGCACCTCGCCGCCCATCTCCTTGGCGTGGTCCGCGTAGTTGCGGCCGAAGGCCACGACCTTGTTCGGGAGCACGGGCGGCAGGAGGCGGACCTTGCTCAGCGGGACCTTGGTCCCGGAGAGCTCGAAGTCGGCGAACGGGATGCCTTTGATGATGTCGAGCACGAGGCCGTCGGTCGATCCAGGAGGGCTCTCGCCCTCGACCGCACCGAACGCGACGTTGCCGTCGATGGAGAACCTGGCGATGCGCACGGTGTCCTTGCGCCCCTCACTGAGCTGGCCGGAGTCTGATGCTCCAGGCTAACGCGGCAAGGGGCGACCGCCTCGCGCATCACGGGCGGGGCCCACCGGACCGGGCCCGTCGGGGTGCGGTGACTACTCGGTGACGCCGGCCGCGACCGGGACGTCCATCAGGATCGTGCGGCGGGGGTTGGCGGTCTGCGCGGGGAGCTCGACGGCGTGCCCCTCCTGCTCCGGCGTACGCAGCTCCTCGGCGTCGTCGAGGTGCGCCAGGGTGGTGCGTCGCGGGTTGGCTATGTTGAGGAAGGTCATCGTCGTCTTCATCTGGGGTTACAGGCCCTGTTCCTTGGAGGCGCCGGCGGGTTCGGAAACCGTCGCGTAGGCGCGGGTTGTCGGATTTGCCATCCCTGTAAAGCGTCAGGCTAAACATGCGCTTCCCTGTCGAAGCCGTGAAGACGCCGTGATCGTCGTGTGAGTTTCCTCACTTACTGCCGGGCATACGGGTCAATTGGGACCCTCACCCTCAGGTCACCAAACGGGCATTCCGTCACGGAAGACATCATTCCGCTCCTGATCATGGCGACTGGGACACCCCCTGCCCGCGAAGGTCTCGTCCCTATGTGTCCGATATGGATGAGGTCACTTTCTACGTCTCGTGACGCTGCCCTCACAACGCGTCACGGAGGTCACAGCATGACCCATGGGCCTTGTTGGAGATCCGGCACTGTGCTGGAATTCCTCGGACCGCCGCAGGAACGAACCGGCGCGCAGGGGCGCAACGCAGCGCCGAGTGGCGGCGGGAAAGGGGAACCTGCGCCGGTCACTCACGACCACCACTGGGAGTGCTTTCAGGGCGCTCCCAAGACGCCGACACCGTCCCACCGTTCACGCGGAGGGGCGCCTGGTCCAGAGGTTGCGACGCTAGTGCAGGGACGTTTCAAGAGGGATGGCAGCGCTTCGGCGGAGCCGGAGCCGCAAGGCGGGACTGGCCCCAGGGCAGTCGGCTCCTCGCCCCAGCACGCCCAGAACCCGGGACCGGCGCAGGCCGGCAACAACGGTGACCGCTCCTCGCGGCCCGGTGCGCCCAAGGGCGCCCAGGGCAAGGGCGGTCCGAACGCGGCGAACGGTGCTCCCGGCACCCCGGCTCCCGCGCCGCCCAAGGCGAAGGCCCCCAGCGGCCCCGGCTCGCGAATAGCGCTGCGCAACTGGCGCATCTCCACGCGTCTGGTCTCGCTGCTCGCGCTGCCCGTGGTCGCGGCCACCTCGCTGGGCGCGCTGCGCATCAGCGACACGATGGACGAGATCCAGCAGCTCGAGAACATGAAACTGCTGACCGACATGACCAAGCAGGCGACCGAGCTCGCCGCGGCGCTCCAGACGGAGCGCGACAGGTCGGCCGGTCCGCTCGCCAACGGCACCAAGGCCAGCGACGTCACGATCAAGGGCCTCCGCGACAAGACGGACCGTGCGCGTGCCAACTTCCTCGAAGGCACCCACGAGCTCGACGACGCGGACAACAACGAGAACCTCGACGGTGTCCGCGACAACGTGGTGGCCATCGCCACCCAGCTGAACACCCTCAACAAGGTCCGCAACAACGCCTTCCAGGACGAGGACAACTCGTCCCAGTCGGTCGAGGCGTACCACCGCCTCATCGAGCAGCTGCTCGGTCTCTCCCAGGACATGGCCGAGGCGACCAGCAACCCGGAGATGATCCAGCGCACACGCGCCCTGGCGGCGTTCTCCACCGCCAAGGAGTACGCGTCCGTCCAGCGAGCGATCATCGCCGCGGCCCTGCCCGCCACGAACAAGACGTTCGGTGAACTCTCCCCGAACGACCGTCAGTACGGCCTCTCCGCCTTCGAGAACCAGAAGTTCGAACTCACGAGCTTCGCCAACATCTACGAGGGCAACGCCGACCAGCTCACCAAGCCGCTCGACGAGCCGAGCCCGACCATCAAGGACGCCGACGGTTACCTGTCGCGCGTCCTGCAGCGCAACAACGGTCTGCAGCTGCAGGCCAAGCGCTCGTACCTGGACTGGGTGGACGCCGACTCCGCCAAGATCCTGGAGATGTCGAAGATCGAGCTGACGCTCCTCAACCAGATGGAGCAGAAGGCCCGCGAGCTGCGCAACGAGGCCGAGCAGGAAGCGATCATCTCCGGTGCGCTGATCCTGCTGGTGCTCGGCGTCTCGCTGGTCGGCGCCTTCGTGGTGGCCCGCTCGATGATCCGCTCGCTGCGCCGGCTGCAGGACACCGCGACGAAGGTCGCCCAGGACCGGCTGCCCGAGCTGGTCAAGCAGCTCTCCGAGTCCGACCCGCAGGACGTCGACACGTCCGTCGAGTCGGTCGGTGTGCACTCCAAGGACGAGATCGGCCAGGTGGCCGCGGCCTTCGACGACGTGCACCGCGAGGCTGTGCGACTCGCCGCCGAGCAGGCCCTCCTGCGAGGCAACGTCAACGCGATGTTCACGAACCTCTCGCGCCGTTCCCAGGGCCTCATCCAGCGTCAGCTCTCGCTCATCTCCGAACTGGAGTCCCGCGAGGCCGACCCGGACCAGCTGTCCTCCCTGTTCAAGCTCGACCACCTCGCGACCCGCATGCGCCGTAACGGTGAGAACCTCCTGGTCCTCGCCGGTGAGGAGCCCGGCCGCCGCTGGACCCGCCCGGTCCCGCTGGTCGACGTGCTCCGCGCCGCCGCGTCCGAGGTGGAGCAGTACGAGCGCATCGAACTCTCCTCGGTGCCCACCACCGAGGTCGCCGGCCGCGTGGTCAACGACCTCGTGCACCTGCTCGCCGAGCTGCTGGAGAACGCCACGTCGTTCTCCTCCCCGCAGACCAAGGTCAAGGTCACCGGTCACGCGCTGCCCGACGGCCGCGTACTGATCGAGATCCACGACACCGGCATCGGCCTCTCGCCCGAGGACCTCGCGGCGATCAACGAGCGGCTCGCCTCGCCGCCCACCGTGGACGTCTCGGTCTCGCGCCGCATGGGTCTGTTCGTGGTCGGCCGGCTGTCGCAGAGGCACGGCATCCGCATCCAGCTCCGCCCGTCCGACTCCGGTGGTACGACCGCGCTGGTCATGCTTCCGGTGGACGTCGCCCAGGGCGGCAAGAAGGTTCCGGGCAACAAGCAGGGCCAGGGCGCTCCCACCGTCGGCGGTCCGGCGGCGGCGCAGGCCGCGGCCGGTGTCGCGGCGGCCCGCCGCGGCGGCGGTCCCGCCATCGGCCAGGGTGCGCAGGGCCAGGGCAACGGCGGCCGGCTGAACCCGCCGCCGCAGCGTGGCCAGGTCGGAGCGGGTTCCGCACCGCGGGCCGCACTGCCCAGGCCCGAGGCGGGCGGCCGTCCGGGTGGACCGGGTGCGCCGGGCGGAAACCGCAACCAGCAGTCTCCGCAGCAGCCCCCGTACCCCCCGCAGGGCAGGCCGGCACCCGCGGGCGCCGGTGCCCAGCAGAGCTTCAACGGCTTCGGGAACAACTCAGGCGGCCAGCAGGACCTGTTCGGCGGCAACCGCCAGGACACCATGGGCGGCAACCGCGGCCCCGGTTCCTCGCAGCAGTCCCAGCAGCGGTCGGCCGGCAACGGCGACCAGGGCCGTCGCCCCCAGCAGCAGTCTCCGCAGCTGCCGCCCCGCGGCGGTCCGCGCGCCGAGCTGCCGGGCGGCAACCCGCAGCCGCGGGTGCCCAGCTGGAGCGACGACAACGCGCAGCCGCCGGTGCCGCGTTCCTCGCAGGACGCCCCGCGCGGCCACGAGGAGCCGGACGTCACCTCGCAGATGCCGCGGATCGACGACCGGCAGGCCGGACCCGCGTCCACCGCCGAGTTCCAGCGGCCCGACTACGACGCCCCGCGTCCCGGCACGAACGCGCCGCAGGACAACGGACAGTTCGTCCGCACGGATGTGTTCGGTTCGCCGAACCACTCCGGTGCGGGGCACAACCCCCAGGCGGGCGGCCAGTACAACCGCCAGGACCCGGCCCAGTACGCCCCGAACGGCTACGACACCGGGACCAACGGCAACGGTCAGTACGCGGCGCCGGCCCAGCAGGACACCGGGCAGTTCCCGGCGCAGGGCTACAGCGAGGGTTACGGCGAGCGGCAGGACGGTGGCACCGGGCAGTTCGAACGGCCCGCCAACGGAAACCGCCCGTCGCAGCAGCGCCCGCAGACGCGCCGCCGCCCCGCGCTCCCCCCGGAGCCGGACAACAGGACCGCTCCCCAGCGGCCCGACGAGGTGCGGGGGCCGAACGACGGCTGGGAACTGCCGCCGGCGACGAGTCCCGGCGACGGACGTACACCGCTGTACGACACCCTGGAAACCAACTGGTTCAACCAGGCTCAGGGCGGCGACGGCGCCCAGAACGAGCAGACACCGCAGCAGCCCGCACAGGCTCCCGCGGCCCCGCAGCGTCCGGCAACCGCCGGCGCTTCCGCCTCCTCCTGGCGGACCACCCCCAATGACGAACTCGGCCGTCAGGCCGAGCGGGTACGCCAGCCCTCCGCGGGTGGCGTGACCGTCTCGGGTCTGCCGCGCCGGGTCCCCCGCGCGAACCTTGTCGCGGGAACGGCCCAGCAGCAGCAACAGCACCAAACCGGTCCGCAGGTCTCGCGTGCGCCCGATGACGTACGCGGACGGCTGACCAATCTTCGTAGGGGCATTCAGCAGGGGCGCCAGGCCGGTACCGGCCAGACCGGCAGCTTCCCCAGCCCCACTCACCAGCAGGAGCGTTAGTTGAGCCAGATGAGCCAGGCGGCACAGAACCTCAACTGGTTGATCACCAACTTCGTTGACAACACCCCCGGGGTGTCCCACACCGTCGTCGTTTCCGCCGACGGACTCCTTCTGGCAATGTCCGAGGGCTTCCCGCGCGACCGCGCCGACCAGCTCGCGGCCGTTGCCTCCGGACTCACGTCCCTGACCGCCGGCGCCTCGCGCATCTTCGAGGGCGGCACGGTGGCCCAGACGGTCGTCGAGATGGAACGGGGTTTCCTTTTCCTGATGTCCATCTCGGACGGGTCGTCCCTCGCGGTCCTCTCCCACCCGGACTGCGACATCGGCCTCGTCGGATACGAGATGGCTCTGCTTGTGGACCGTGCGGGCGCAGTGCTCACACCGGATCTGCGGGCGGAGCTCCAGGGCAGCCTGCTCCACTAGCAAGGTTCTACCGAATGTAGGAAAACCGTCCGGCCGCCCTCCCCCCACCGGCCCCGTCAGACGGCACGACTGACCGACTTGCTGTCCCGCCCGGAGGATCCATGACCCCGCCGCCCACCGCTTCTCATGATCCGTACGCTCATTCGTACGAGGACGAGGGCGACCAGCCGCTGGTACGTCCGTACGCGATGACCGGCGGCCGGACCCGGCCGCGCTACCAGCTCGCCATAGAGGCACTGATCAGCACCACGGCCGATCCGGCAGCGCTCATGGGACTGCTCCCCGAGCACCAGCGGATCTGCCACCTCTGCCGTGAAGTCAAGTCGGTGGCCGAGGTGTCGGCTCTGCTCTCCATGCCCCTGGGCGTGGCACGGATTCTTGTCGCGGACCTCGCGGAAGCCGGACTCGTCGCGATCCACCAGCCCGGTGGCGACGAGAGCAACGGCGGCGCCCCGGCCGTGACACTGCTCGAAAGGGTGCTCAGTGGACTTCGCAAGCTCTGACGGAGGGCGGGCGACCACCTCCGCGAAGATCGTTGTGGCGGGTGGTTTCGGCGTCGGCAAGACCACGTTCGTGGGTGCCGTCTCCGAGATCAACCCGCTGCGCACCGAGGCCGTGATGACGTCCGCTTCGGCCGGCATCGACGACCTCACCCACACCGGGGACAAGACCACCACCACGGTGGCCATGGACTTCGGCCGTATCACCCTGGACCAGGACCTGATCCTGTACCTCTTCGGTACACCGGGTCAGGACCGTTTCTGGTTCATGTGGGACGACCTGGTACGCGGCGCGATCGGCGCCGTCGTCCTGGTCGACACCCGCCGCCTGGCCGACTGCTTCCCCGCGGTCGACTACTTCGAGAACAGCGGACTGCCGTTCGTCATCGCCCTCAACGGCTTCGACGGACACCAGCCCTACACTCCCGAAGAGGTTCGCGAGGCTCTGCAGATCGGGCCCGACGCCCCGATCATCACGACGGACGCCCGCCATCGTTCGGACGCCAAGAGTGCTCTGATCACGCTCGTCGAGCACGCCCTGATGGCCCGCCTGCGGTAGGGCCCGCCCGGCGAATGGCGTCCTGGGAGGCTCGGCATTCAAGTAGGCAACGCCGTACGAAAGTTGTCGTAGACGCATTGGAGCCGGCTGTGTCGTTTGACACGGTCGGCCTCAGTGTTCATAACGTTTCGACAGAGATATCGAGTGGTGCCGCCACGCGACGCGGTCGTCTGATGCCGCTGTGCTCACAAAAGCCCCGTCTTTTGGCGGGGCTCGTTCTTTATGTTCCGTTTTATCTGCGGTTCACGTCACCCGGAATCTTCGGTTCCGAGTGTTTGGACGAGCACACACCGACGTGCTGGAATGCCAGAACTGCCCAGTAGTAAGGGCCGGAAGACACACGCGGCACGACGAAGGTGCCGAGCCGAGAGGTTGTTGGTCGAGTGAGGCGAAGCAAGAACGGTCCCGAGCCGTCGGCACGGGGCAACTTCACCCCGCCGCCGCGCGGAGCGGCACCCGCACATGTGCCCGGCTCGGAGCCGACGGCCGCACCGCCGCCCAGCGGCGGCCGTTTCTCTCCGCGTAACTGGCGCGTACCGACCAGACTGAATGCGATTCTGCTCATACCCGTGGTGGTCGGCCTCGTCATGGGCGGCTTCCAGGTGAAGAGCTCCATCGACACCTGGCAGCAGGCCGAGGACGCGGAGAGCACCGCGCGTCTGGTCCGTGCCGCCCTGACCTACGGCGACAAGCTCTACTCCGAGCGTGACATCACCGCCGCCCCCCTGCTCGAGGGCAAGGGCGCGAAGGACGCGACCGTCGTCAAGGCCCGCAGTGAGACGGACGCGGCGGCCCTCGCCTTCAACGAGGCCGCCAAGGACATGCCGGCCAAGGCCGGACTCGAACGCCGCCTCGGCATCTTCCGCAAGCAGGAGCCCAAGCTCGCCGCCCTGCGCGCGGCCGCGTACACCTCGAAGCTCAAGGGTGTACAGACCGAAGAGGGTTACGTCGAGATCCAGCACCCGCTGATGGAGTTCGCCAACGAACTCGGTCTGGGCACCGGAAACATCACCAGCTACGGCCGTACGGTCTACGCGATCTCCCTCTCCAAGGCCGCTCTCTCGCTCCAGCGCTCCATCGGCACCCATCTGCTGATCAAGCCGGGGCCCTCCGACGACAGCCTGGCCAAGCAGCGTGTCGCCCTCACCTCGTACGCCTACCTCGAAGGCATCGCCGTCGAGGAGTACATCGGTGGTGGTACGGAAAGCGACGCCGCCAAGCTGGAGCAGGCCAAGAAGCAGATCCAGACCGACGGCGCGGCGCAGGCCAAGGAGGCCGCGGAGGCCGCCGCCGCCCGGGGGCAGACCTATGTCCCGCCGCCGTCCGGCGAGACCGACATGGTCAGCGGTATCGGCACCCTCGCGACGACCGACGCCAGTGCCCGGGTCGCGCTCGCCGACAAGGGCATCACCGCCCAGAACTGGTGGGCGGTGAACACCGCCAAGTACAACGCGTACCGCACCATCGAGGCGGACCTCGGCGACAAGGCCGTGTCCGAGGCCTCGACCATCGCCTCCGACGCCAAGCGCGACGCCTTCATCACCGGTGCCGCCGTCGTCATCGCCCTGCTCGCCGCGTTCATCCTGGCCGGCATGGTGGCCCGCCAGATGAGCCGCTCGATGCGCCAGCTGCGCAACGCCGCCTTCGGAGTGGCCGAGCAGCGCCTGCCGATGCTGGTCGACCAGCTCTCGCGCACCGACCCGGGCCGGGTGGACACCCGTGTCCAGCCCATCCCGATCAACACCACGGACGAGATCGGCGAAGTCGCCCGCGCCTTCGACCAGGTCCACCGTGAGGCCGTACGACTGGCCGCCGAGCAGGCCCTCCTGCGCGGCAACATCAACGCGATCTTCACCAACCTGTCGCGCCGCAACCAGTCCCTGATCGAGGGCCAGCTGACCCTCATCACCGACCTGGAGAACAACGAGGCCGACCCGGACCAGCTGGAGAACCTCTTCCGCCTGGACCACCTGGCCACCCGTATGCGCCGCAACGGCGAGAACCTCCTGGTCCTCGCCGGCGAGGAGCCGGGCCGCCGCTGGGACCAGCCGGTCCCGCTGGTCGACGTACTGCGCGCCGCCTCCTCCGAGGTGGAGCAGTACGAGCGCATCGAGCTGTCGGGGGTCCCGGAGGCCGAGATCCACGGCCGCGCCGTGACCGACCTCGTGCACCTGCTCGCCGAGCTGCTGGAGAACGCCACCACGTTCTCCTCCCCGCAGACCAAGGTCCGCGTCACCGCGACCCGTCTGCCGGACGGCCGCATCATGGTCGAGATCCACGACAAGGGCATCGGCCTCACCGCCGAGGACTTCGCGGACATCAACCACAAGCTGGCCAACCCGCCGACCGTGGACGCCGCGATCTCCCAGCGCATGGGCCTCTTCGTGGTCGGCCGGCTGTCCGACCGGCACGGCATCCGCGTCCAGCTGCGCCCCTCGGGCGAGCAGGCCGGCACGACCTCGCTCGTCATGCTCCCCGACGCCATCACCCACGGTGGCGGCGGCGACTACCAGGTGCAGCGCGACGACTTCACGGTCTCGCAGATCATCCCGGAGCCCGAGCAGCCGCAGCCGCCCTTCGGCGGCGAGGAGTTCCAGAGCGTCCAGCCGGCCCTGCGCACGGCCGCCGAACTGGGCTTCGACGACAGCCGCTACAACCCCGAGGTCCCGGACGACATACGCGAGCTGGACCCGGTGGGCCGCTCGCTCATGCGTGAGGAGCGCCGCGCGGCCCTGGAGGCCCAGACGCACGGCCCCGACGGCGAGGCTCCTTCCTTCCAGGGCGAGTTCGACCCGCAGCAGGCCTACGAGAACGGTGGCCAGGGGTACGAGAACGGTCAGCCCGCGTTCGACGACACGGCGGCCGCGTACACCGAGACGCCCGCGTACACCGACGCTCCCGCCTACGACCAGCAGACGTCGTACGAGGGACAGCAGCAGACGTCGTACGACGAGACGTACTTCCCGCCGGTCCCGCAGGCCGGCGGGTACCAGGAAGGCACCTACGCGGAGCCGGGCCAGGACGAGCACCAGCCGGACCAGGCCGCCGGGCAGGACGCGTTCCCGCCCTTCCAGGAGCAGCCCTACCAGGACGACTGGCCGCAGCAGGAGACGTACCAGAACGGCTTCCCCGCCGAGTACGCTCCCCAGGCCGAGTCCGCGCAGACCGCTGAGGCGGCCGAGCAGGACAGCGTAGGCTTCGATGCTCCGGGACCGGTCCCCTCCAGCGCCCCCGAGCTCACCGACGCCGGACTTCCGCGCCGCGGAACCACCGACGCCGGACTTCCCCGCCGCGGAGCCACCGCGGTCGGCAAGCAGTCCGTGGGCCAGGAGTCACCGGCGCCCTTCGCGAACAACGACAGCAACGGCAGCGGCAGCAACGGCACCGGCGGCAAGGGCGACTGGCGGTCGAACAACGACCAGATGTGGCACCGGGCCGAAGCGCTGAAGCAGCCCAAGGCGGGCGGGGTCACCTCCTCCGGCCTGCCGCGGCGGGTGCCCAAGGCCAATCTGGTCGAGGGCACCGCGGAATCGACCCCACAGGGCGGCCCCCAGGTCTCCCGCGCTCCCGAGGACGTCCGGGGCAGGCTGAGCAACCTGCGACGCGGCGTGCAGCGGGGCCGAGATGCAACCAGTGAAACGAACGGTCAGACCACCAGGAACCAGCCCGGTGGCCCTGACAGCACCTACAACCAGGAGCGTTAGTGTGAGCCCGATGAGCCAGGCGGCACAGAACCTGAACTGGTTGATCACCAATTTCGTGGACAACACCCCCGGGGTGTCCCACACCGTGGTGGTCTCCGCCGACGGACTCCTTCTGGCGATGTCCGAAGGGTTCCCGCGTGACCGCGCCGACCAGCTGGCGGCCGTCGCGTCGGGCCTGACCTCACTGACCGCGGGCGCGTCCCGCATCTTCGAGGGCGGGAGCGTGAATCAGACGGTTGTGGAGATGGAGCGGGGATTCCTGTTCATCATGTCCATTTCCGACGGTTCCTCACTCGCCGTTCTCGCACATCCGGAAGCGGACATCGGTCTCGTTGGGTACGAGATGGCCCTTCTGGTCGACCGTGCCGGTACGGTCCTCACGCCGGATCTACGTGCCGAGCTGCAGGGGAGCCTTCTCAACTAGCAGACAAGCGATGCGTTTTGGCGTCCCGTGGCCGTAAGGTTTCGGGACGCGGCTCCACATTGACGGGCCCGGCACATTCGGAGGAGGAGAAAGTGGCAACACCCCCAGGCGGTTCGTCTTCGGGCAACTGGTCCTACGGCCCCGGCCAGGGCCAGGGCGGCGACGGTTCGCCGAACCGGTACAACTTTCCCTCCGCGCCGAGCCCCCGACGCCAGCAGCCGTACTCTCCCCAGGGTCCGGGTCCTTCTCCGTACGACCAGCCGCCGGCGCCGCGCATCCAGCCCGTGCAGCCGCAGCGGCGCTCGCCCGAACCGTCACCCGCGGGGAGTGCCAGCAATCCGCTGGTCCGCCCCTATGCGATGACGGGCGGCCGTACCAGGCCGCGATACCAGCTCGCCATCGAGGCACTGGTACACACCACAGCGCAGCCGCACCAGATGCAGGGCCAGTTGCCCGAGCATCAGCGCATCTGCAACCTCTGCCGGGAGATCAAGTCGGTGGCCGAAATCTCGGCCCTGCTGACGATCCCTCTCGGTGTGGCCAGGATCCTCGTCGCCGACTTGGCGGAAGCGGGCCTGGTCGCCATTCATCAGCCGGGCGGCGACGAGAGCGCCGGCGGCCAGCCAGCCGTGACTTTGCTCGAAAGGGTGCTCAGTGGACTTCGCAAGCTCTAGCGGAGGGCCTTCCCGCTCCACCACGTCCGCGAAGATCGTGGTGGCGGGCGGCTTCGGCGTGGGCAAGACCACGTTCGTCGGGGCCGTCTCGGAGATCAACCCGCTGCGTACCGAGGCCGTGATGACGTCCGCTTCGGCGGGCATCGACGACCTCACCCACACCGGGGACAAGACCACCACGACGGTGGCCATGGACTTCGGCCGTATCACCCTGGACCAGGACCTGATCCTGTACCTCTTCGGTACACCCGGCCAGGACCGCTTCTGGTTCATGTGGGACGACCTGGTACGCGGCGCGATCGGCGCGATCGTGCTCGTCGACACGCGCCGTCTCGCCGACTGCTTCCCCGCAGTCGACTACTTCGAGAACAGCGGACTGCCGTTCGTCATCGCCCTCAACGGCTTCGACGGCAGCCAGCCGTACAACCCGGACGAGGTCCGGGAAGCGCTCCAGATCGGCCCCGACACCCCGATCATCACGACGGATGCCCGCCACAGGGCGGACGCGAAGTCGGCACTGATCACATTGGTGGAGCATGCCTTGATGGCGCGCTTGCGGTAGGCCTGCGGCGCTCAGCCGTGACGAAGGGGCCCCTCTCTTGCCCAGAGGGGCCCCTTCGCGTGCGTTGCGGGGTGCGAGTCCGTCGTGGCTAGTCGCGCCGTTCCCCGCGCCCCCAAAGATCGCGCCGTTCCCCGCGCCCCTGAAGACAGAAGACTGCGCGGTCGGCCCCCGCCGGGCCGCAGACGGACGTGAACGTCTGAAGGGGGCCCCTCCCGGCGGGAGGGGCCCCCTTCAGACGTCAGAGCGGCGGCGCAGCAGCCTAGCCCTGCCAGGAGTGCGGCGCCCGGAAGCCCGGGGTGCGTTCCAGGCGGCGCCAGCCGGCCTTCGGGTGGCGGCGGTGGGTCGGGGCCTCGGCGGGCGCTGAGGCCGCGCGGGCCAGGAGGAGTGCCGTGACCGCGGCGAGTTCCTCGGGGCCGGCGTGGCCCTTCTCGACGCGGATATCAGGAATGTCCATGGGTGTCAGTCTCCGTGAGAGAGAGGTACGCGGGATTGCCGCGATGAATCCGCCGGGTTACTACTGCGGCGGGTTTCCGTGCTTGCGGGAGGGCAGGTCCGCGTGCTTGGTGCGCAGCATCGCGAGGGAGCGGATGAGGATCTCGCGGGTCTCGACCGGGTCGATGACGTCGTCGACCAGGCCGCGCTCGGCCGCGTAGTAGGGGTGCATCAGCTCGGCCTTGTACTCCTTGACCATGCGCACCCGCATCGCCTCGGGGTCCTCCGCGTCCGCGATCTGGCGGCGGAAGATGACGTTCGCGGCGCCCTCCGCGCCCATGACGGCGATCTCGTTGGTCGGCCAGGCGTAGGTGAGGTCGGCGCCGATGGACTGGCTGTCCATCACGATGTACGCGCCGCCGTAGGCCTTGCGCAGGATCAGGGAGATCCGCGGCACGGTCGCGTTGCAGTAGGCGTACAGCAGCTTCGCGCCGTGGCGGATGATTCCGCCGTGCTCCTGGTCGACACCGGGCAGGAAGCCCGGCACATCCAGCAGCGTGACGATCGGGATGTTAAAAGCGTCGCACATCTGGACGAAACGCGCCGCTTTTTCCGACGCCTCGATGTCCAGCACGCCCGCCAGGGCCTGCGGCTGGTTGGCGACGATGCCCACGACCTGGCCGTCGAGCCGGGCCAGGGCGCAGATGATGTTGCGGGCCCAGCGCTCGTGGATCTCCAGGAAGTCGCCGTCGTCGACGAGCTCCTCGATGACCTTGGTCATGTCGTACGGACGGCTGCCGTCCGCCGGCACGAGGTCCAGGAGGACGTCGGAGCGGCGGTCCGCCGGGTCCTCGGACTCGGTGGTCGGCGGGTTCTCGCGGTTGTTCTGGGGCAGCATCGACAGGAGGTAGCGGACCTCCGCGATGCAGGTCTCCTCGTCGTCGTACGCGAAGTGCGCGACGCCGCTCGTCTCGGCGTGCACATCGGCGCCGCCGAGGCCGTTCTGGGTGATCTCCTCGCCGGTGACCGCCTTGACGACGTCCGGGCCGGTGATGAACATCTGCGAGGTCTCGCGGACCATGAAGACGAAGTCGGTGAGGGCGGGGCTGTAGGCCGCGCCGCCCGCGCACGGGCCGAGCATCACGGAGATCTGCGGGATGACGCCGGAGGCGCGGGTGTTGCGCTGGAAGATGCCGCCGTACCCGGCGAGGGCCGAGACCCCCTCCTGGATGCGGGCGCCGGCGCCGTCGTTGAGGGAGACCAGCGGCGCTCCGGCCGCGATGGCCATGTCCATGATCTTGTGGATCTTCGTGGCGTGGGCCTCGCCCAGCGCGCCGCCGAAGATACGGAAGTCATGGGCGTAGACGAAGACCGTGCGGCCCTCGACCGTGCCCCAGCCGGTGATGACGCCGTCCGTGTAGGGCCTCTTGGCCTCCAGGCCGAAGCCGGTGGCCCGGTGCCGCCGCAGCTGCTCGACCTCGTTGAACGAGCCCTCGTCCAGCAGCAGCTCGATCCGCTCCCGGGAGGTCAGCTTGCCCTTGGCGTGCTGCGCCGCGGTCGCCTTGTCGCTGGGTCCGCGAAGAGCCTCCGCACGGATCGCCTGCAGCTCGGCCACGCGCCCACGGGCATCCGCGGGTTCGTCGGCCAAGGATTCGGTCTCGTCCAAAACGGTCATGTAGCGACCTTACGAAGTCCACCAAGGAAAGCGGGCCGTCGACTCTGTACAGTCTCCGGCCCGTTTTACTGGTAGCCCTGAACAGAACCCTGCCCGCATGCAGGCGATCCGACTGCTCAGAGGCCCTGTGGCTTGTAGGGGTCGCACAAAGCGCTCAGCTGAGAGTCACCTCACACTCCAGCGATGCGCATACCTTCCCTGGAGTGACGCGCAGTCTGAGCCGGCGTCCCGTGGCGAGCACCTCGACTCCCGGATCGGCGCGCACGACCCCGCGTACGGGACGGTCCCAGACGACCTCCAGGGTCTCCCCGGTACGCGGTGGCTCGCTCACGCAGACGGTCGCGGTCCCGCCCCGGCGGCGTACGAGCACGCTCGCGGGGGCCGTGACGGAGAGCGGGCCGGCCGTTCCCGGGCGCCAGAAGTTCGCCGCGAGCAGCCCCAGCGCCGGTACGGAGACCGCCTGACGGCCGGAGTCGTTGGCGAGGACCGACAGCCGGTGCCGGTCGGCGGCGCGGGCGGCGACCGTACGGCGCGAGGCCCCGGGCAGCACGACGTACGCGTACGAGGCGTCCACCGGGTCCGTGCCGTGGTCGAGCCACAGCGTCTGCCAGCGGCGGGTCCGGCGTTCGGTGGTGGAGGTGGTGTTGATGTCGGACCAGGCGCCGGTGCGGTCCTCGCGGAGGGTGCGCAGGGCGGGTCCCGCCAGGACGACCCAGCCGCCGTGGCCCTCCAGGTGGGCCCAGCCCGGACCTCGTACGAAGGCCTGGGTACCGCTCTCCCCCAGGTTCCTGTTGTCGACGACCGTCTCGACCGGGACGCCGTCCGTGGCGGTGATGCCCGCGCCGAGGCAGACGATCGCGTCGTCGAGGCAGAACCACGACTTGCGGGCCTGCAGGGTCGAGCCGAGCCCCGGCAGGTGCTGTCCGACCGCCGCGAACTCCCCGTCCGTGGTGCCGCCGACCCAGCGCGCCGCCGGCTTGGGCTCGCCCCACTCGCCGCCCGCCCGGTCGGCGAGCCGCTTGGTGGACACGGTCGTCCCGGGCAGCCGGTACCAGTCGACGGTCGGCCAGTACCAGTCCGTGTACTGACCGGACCCGCCCGACGGACCGGACCGGCTCCCGTCGGCCCACCAGTAGAGCATTCCGGCGCCCGTGTGCCAGCCGCGCGGGTTCTCGCCGTTGCCGCACTCGTAGTACGCGATCCGCTCGCTCGCCATGGAGATGTTGGCGGTGAAGCCCGCGCCCCTCCCGGAACCGGCGCCGGAGCCCCGGTGGACCGCCCGGTCCATGGCCGCGAAGAGGTGGTGGCCGGCCGGTTCGGGCGCGGCCGGGAGGGCCGAGTCGGCGACGGCGTGCAGCCGGGCCAGATCGGCCACCCCGAACTGCCGTGCCGTCAGGATCGGCGTGACGGTGTCCCGCTCGATCCAGCCCTTGATCCTCCCCTGCCAGCGCTCGCGTTCCGCCGCACTCGCGCCCTGGGCGAGGAGCGTGATCGCGGCGATCAGCGCCTGTCCGTGGAAGTGGTCGCTGCGCATGACCTGCCGGTCGTCGCTCTTGAGGTAACCCCGGCTGATGGCACGGCCGTTGACGCTGTCCATCATCAGCCCGTCGTGGATCAGCGGCGCGTACGCCTTCTCCACGCTGTCGAGGATGATCTGCCGGCCGGGATCGGTGACCTCCCACGGCGAACCGGCGAGCAGTGCGAAGAGCCGCCCGAGCCCGTCGAGCATGACCTGCCCGTACGTTCCCGAGTACGCGACCCACGTGTGCTGGACGAACGACCCGTCGGCGTAGAGCCCGTCCCCCTTCGTCACGTACGGGAAGACCGGCGAGAGCGCGTCCCGGGCGAGCGCGATCTTCTCGGGGGCGCGGCCGAGGATGCCGCGCAGGGCCACGGAACGGCACAGGTCGACGCGGTTGGCGCCGGTCGAGGTGCCCGTGTAGTCGCCGAGCACGCTGTCGGGGACGAAGTGGTCGACGGCGGCGCAGGCGGCGGCGATCTGCGCGTCCGTGAGCTGCCCGTACAGGGCGGCCACGATGTCCATGAGGTGGCGGGGGCTGCCGATCTGCCACTCCCACCAGTTGCCGTACCGAGTGGTGGAGGGGTTGTAGACGGTGGCGGAGAGGTGGTCGAGGCCGCGCAGGACGTCCGCGAGCAGGCCCGCGTCGCCGGTGGATCCGGTGCCCTCCTGGACGTACGCCTGCGTCATCGTCCACAGCCTGCTGTAGGCCTGGGTGATGCCGGCGGGCGGGTCGTACGGGTAGCCGGGCCACAGCGAGTTCGCCGTCGGCGCCATGGACGCCCGGAAGCCGCGGGCGAGTTCGCCGGTCTCGGCGAGCCGGGACGCGTACGGCTCGGCGGCCGGGTCGTAGCCCGCGCCGAGGGCGATCTCCAGCCAGCGGCGGCGGAGCGTGTCGTAGGGGTCGTCCTCGGCCGCGTGGGCGACGGGAGCGGACGCCAGGAGGGGGACGGCGGGTGCGAGCGCCGCCGCCAGCAGGAACGTACGTCGGGTGGAGATCATCTCCTAGCAGCCGCCGCAGTTGTGGTAGAGGACGTCCCAGTGGTTGCCCTCGTCCGCGTAGATGTTGCCCGAGCCCGACTGGTACTGGAGGGCTCCGTCACCGCGCGGGCCGATGTAGGTGAACGTGTTCTTGATGTGGTTCGTGACGCAGGTGCTCTTGGCGTAGTCGAGCTTGTAGCCGTTCCAGTGGGAGTACGTGCCGCTCGCGTGGCCCGTCTCGGTGCCGCCGGTGATGTCGAGGGCGCAGCCGGTGGCGCTCTTCAGCGTCTGCGCGCCCTGGGCGGTGGCGAGGTTCAGCTCCGTGAAGGACGTACAGGTGGAGTTGTCGCGGTCCGAGCAGCCGCCGGAGGACGACCAGGTGATGCCGGAGGCGCTGAACATCGAGGTCGCCGTGGCGTGGCTGATCTTCGTGACCGCGACGGCGGCGGCACCGTTGGAGGGGGTGGCGGTCGCCCCCGTCGCGCCGCCGAGCACGACGGCGGCCGGGGCGGCGAAGAGGGTGAGTGCGGTCAGGGCGGAACGGAGCTTCATGCGGAGCCTTCCTGCGGACGACCGTGCTGGCTGTGGGGCGGCGGTGCAGGTGGAGCAAGGCGATCGTGCCCGAGGTCTACACGTGTCCACCAGGGGGCTGATGGATCACCTTAGGAGTAGACCAATGGCAACCGGGTGTAACCGGGGCAACACGCCACGACCACAGTTGAAACCCGTAGGGAATAGGTCTATGGTCGCCCTAGTTGAACGTTAAACAGCTTCGGCACAGAGCCGGAACTCGTCCCCCCAAGGAGCCAGTCATGGGAATCTTCGGCCGCAAGGACACCGACACCGCAACCGCGACGCCCGGCGCCGTGAACCCCGACCTCGCCGCTCTGACCGGCGACTACACGATCGACCCGTCGCACTCGACGATCGGTTTCGTGGCGCGCCACGCCATGGTCACGAACGTCAAGGGCGGTTTCCAGGACTTCACCGGCAGCCTGCACCTCGACGGCGCCGACCCGTCGCTGTCGACCGCGTCCCTCGACGTCAAGATGGACAGCATCAGCACCGGCTCCGACGACCGTGACGGTCACCTGAAAAGCGCGGACTTCTTCAAGACGGAGGAGTTCCCCACGATGACCTTCCGCTCCACCGCGGCCGAGGCCCTCGGTGGCGACGACTACCGCATCACCGGTGACCTGACGATCCTCGGCACCACCAAGCCGCTCTCCATCGACCTGGAGTTCAACGGCGTGGCCAAGGACCCGTTCGGCAACGAGCGCGTCGGCTTCGAGGGCAAGTCCGAGATCCTGCGCTCCGAGTGGGGCCTCACCTGGAACGCGGCGCTTGAGACCGGTGGCGTGCTCGTCTCCGACAAGATCAAGCTGACCTTCGACATCTCGGCGATCAAGAACGCCGCCTGATCCCCCGGGGGGCCGGGTCCCGCCCGGCGGCCTGCGCCCGTCACTGCCTGGGGGCTCCGCCCCCTGGACCCCCGGTGCGCAGTTCCCCGCGCCCCTGAAGGGGCCCGAGCACGCCCGCCCTCCGGCTCCCTGCGAGCGGAAGGCGGGCGCTCGGCTGTGCGGGCCCTATAGGGGCGCGGGGAACTGCGCACCGGGGGTTCGGGGGCGGAGCCCCCAGGCAGTGACGGAGAGCCGGGGACGCAGCCGCGGATATCCCGGTGCGGCGCCGACGCGGCGCGCGTTAACCTCCGGCCATGACATGGCTGCCCACCGACTTCGCCCACCCCCTCCGCGCCGCCCTGCCCGGAGGGCTGCTGCATCTGCGGCCGATCTCCGGTGGCGACGCCGCGGTCGACTACCCGGCGGTGATGGGCTCCCGGGAGCGGCTGTGGTCGATCTTCGGGGAGGCCTGGGGGTGGCCCGCCGCCACGATCACGTACGAGGCCAACAAGGCGGACCTGGAACGGCACGCGGCCGAGATCGAGGCGCACGAGTCCTTCAACTACGTGCTGTTCGACGAGGCGGAGACCACCGAGTACGGGTGCGTGTACATCGACCCGCCGGAGAAGGCCGGTGCCGACGCCGAGATCTCCTGGTGGGTCGTCGACGACCGGGCGGGGACCCCGCTGGAGCAGGACCTGGACGCGTTCGTACCGCACTGGATCGCCGAGGCGTGGCCCTTCGAGCGGCCGCGGTTCATCGGCCGGGACCTGTCGTGGAAGGAATGGCTGGCCCTCCCGGACCGCGCCTGACAACGGCCCGGACACGAACGGCTGGTTTCGACCCCTTGTGGCGGTGCTCACAGCGTTCCCATAATCCTTCAACAGAAATTGACCGGCCCATGACGAGAACATCGGGATCTTCTCTCGTCGGACTTGGCATGAGCCTGTCACTTCCACCCCCCACGGAAGGCATCACGTTGAAGAACCTCCTCAAGACGCTCAAGAGATGCGCGGTCGCGGGCGCCGCCGCCCTCGCGGTCATCAGCCTTCAGCCCCTGTCCTCCGCGCAGGCCGCCCCGGCGCCCGTCGTCGGCGGAACCCGCGCCGCGCAGGGCGAGTTCCCGTTCATGGTCCGGCTCTCCATGGGCTGCGGCGGCGCGCTCTACACCCAGCAGATCGTGCTCACCGCCGCGCACTGCGTGGGCGCCACCGGCAACAACACGAGCATCACCGCCACCGCCGGGGTCGTGGACCTCCAGTCCACCTCCGGCCGGGTCCAGGTCAAGTCCACGAAGATCTACCGGGCCCCCGGCTACAACGGCAACGGCAAGGACTGGGCGCTCATCAAGCTCGCCACGCCCATCAACCTGCCGACGCTGCCCATCGCCACCACCACGGCGTACAACTCCGGCACCTTCACCGTCGCCGGCTGGGGTGCGGCCACCGAGGGCGGCGCCCAGCAGCGCTACATGCTCAAGGCCAGCGTGCCGTTCGTCAGTGACGCCACCTGCCGCACGTACAGCGGGTACAGCGGTCTCGTCGCGAGTGACGAGATCTGTGCCGGTTACGCCGCCGGCGGTGTGGACACCTGTCAGGGCGACTCCGGCGGCCCGATGTTCCGCAGGGACAGCGCCAACGCCTGGATCCAGGTCGGCATCGTCAGCTGGGGCATAGGCTGCGCCCGCGCGAACGCCCCCGGCGTCTACAGCGAGGTCTCGACCTTCTCCTCCGCGATCGCCTCGGCGGCAGCGACTCTCTGACGCCCGCGGTACAAGGTCCACTCACGCTCGTACGAGGTCCACGGGCCCGGCGCCGCACCGCGCCGGGCCCGTATCCGTACCGGTGCCCACGCCGCGGGTCAGAACCCCCCGCCGAAGTCGCCGCCGCCCCCGCCGCCGAAGTCGCCGCCACCGCCGCCGTCGAAGCCCCCGCTGAAGTCACCGGAGTCGAAGTCGGCGCCGGACACGTCCCCGCCCTCGTACCCGCCGCCGAAGTCCCCGTAACCGGAGCCGTAGTCGGCCGCGTACGCCGGACCGGCCATCATCGAGCCGAGAACCGTGCCGACGAGGAGGCCGGGCAGGATGCCGCCGCCGAAGTAGCCGCCCGCCCAGGGGCCGTACGCCGGGCCCGCGTCCCAGTAGGGCCGCCGCCCGTACTCCGTGTCGACCTCGCGCACGGCCGGGTCGGTGCCCTCGGCCAGCCGGACCTGGTCGGCGGCGCAGACGGGCACCTCGCGGGGCGCTCCGCCCGCCGGCGTCCAGGCGGCGTCGGCGACCGAAGGACCGTGGCGCGGGTCGAAGAAGCAGGGCGCCCGGCGCTCGGGAACGGGCCTGCCCTCGCGGCGCGCGGCGAGCACGGCCAGCGAGAAGCGCCCGTCCTCCAGCGCCTCGGTGACCCCTCGCACGTCTTCGGGGCGGGTGGCCGCGGCCATGAAGGACTTCGCCTTGTCGTACGCGTCCAGGGAGCGCTCGTAGTCGGCGCGCATCGCGTCGTCCGCGCCGGCCTCCGCGGGGTGGAAGTCGAGCCGGTCGAGTTCCTCGCCGAAGGCGGTGATGTCCTCGTCCACGACCACGCGCAGCCGGTCGAGTGCGGCCCGCCGCTCCGCCTCCTTGCGGCGGCGGTTGCGCCTCACGAGGGCGTACGCGCCCGCGCCGCCCGCCACGACGACCACGCCGGCGCCGATGAGGGCGCCGGTGTCCACGCCGTCGTCGCCGTCGCTCCAGCTGCTGGGCGCGGAGCCGCCGACGTTGGCGAGGGCCCGGTCGGTGAAGTGGTTCAGCTGGGTCAGGGCGTCCTCGCCCCGGACGCTGGTCACCAGGTTGCGCACGGCGGCGTTCGGCATGACGGAGGAGTCGGCCTTCGCGTCGAACCGGGAGCCGAGCCGGATCGCGTACAGGCCCGTGACACCGGTGTCGGTACGCAGGTTCTGGAAGAGGTTGTCCGTGGGGAAGTCCCCGGGGAGAACCGCGACGAACAGCGGTTTGTCCGCCTTCTCGATCTTCGCGGCCAGCGCGTCGGCCTCCGCGTCGGACAGCACCCGGGCCATGGACGGATCGACGTACACGGGCCGCTCGCGCAGGGCGTCCGCGACGGCTGAGACGCCGGTGGCGTCCGTAGCGGCGTGGGCGCCGGTGCCTCCGACGCCCAGCGCCGCGAACGCGATCATGAAAACGGCCAGTCCTCGTGCCAGTGCGCCCGTCATACCCCGAACCTACTCCTGACGGCCGCAATCGGCGGCCCACACCTCCTGGCACCGGGGCGCCCTTCAGGGGCGCGGGGCTGTGTTCATATGCGGCTCCGCCGCGTGGGCGCGACCAGCCCCCACCGGGCCGCAGACACATGTCCACGACCCGATGGGCGGCCGTTCAGGTTGCCGTATAGGCCGCCGCCAGCTTCTCCACCGCCCGCGCATAGCGCCCCGTGAGCAGCAAATGATCCGCGTCGGCGAACGGCTTGGCCACCGCCGAAGTGATCCCCTGCCCGACCTTCTGCTGGACGATCAGCCTCGCCTTGCCGACGATCGCGCGCCCCGCCTCCTCGGCCCCGGCCCGCTCGGCCAGCGAGGCCGCGACGGCGAGACCCTTCAGCGTCGCGAGCCCACCCGTCGGCACCTTCGTGAGCGTGGTCAGCCCCCACCCGTACGGGAACTGCGGGTCGTACGCGGAGTCACCGACGTTGATCGGCAGCTGCGCCTCGGACTTCGGCCAGGTGACGGGCAGCTGCCCGGTGAAGGCCCGCTTCCCGTAGAGGACGTCCGCGACCCCGTCTCCCTCCGTGCCCGGCAGCCAGGACGCGACGAGCCCGTCGATGTCACCGAGCTGGTCGCCGATGAGCTGCGGACGGCCCGAGACGACGAGCACCGCGCACTTCATGGCGGCGCACACCTTGTCGACGGCGGCCTTGTCCGCGGCCGTCAGCGCCAGGTCGTTGCCGTTGCCGACGTCACCGACGCCCTCCGCGTACGGCGTCTCGCCGACGACCACGACACCCACGTCACTGCCGGCGGTCGGCGCCGAGGCGTCCTTGGAGTAGGTGACCGAGCCGCCGGTCGCCTTCCGGATGCCCTCCAGGATCGTCGTCCCGTCCGTGATCTTCCCGGACGAGCCCTGCCAGGTGATGGTCCAGCCACCGGTCTGGTTGCCGATGTCGTCGGCGTCGGACCCGGCGACGTACACCTTCTGCGACTTCTTCAGCGGCAGTACCCCGCCCGCGTTCTTCAGCAGGACCTGCGACGCGGCGGCGGCCTCGCGGGCCACGGCCCGGTGCTTCGCCGAGCCGATCGCCGAAGCGCCGCTCGTGTCGGCGTACGGCTTCTCGAAGAGGCCCAGCTTGAACTTCTGCGTGAGGATGCGCGAGACGGCGTCGTCGATCCGCTTCTCGCTCACGCGCCCGGCCCGCACCTCGTCGAGGAGCGTGGCGTGGAAGTCCTTGTACGCGTACGGGACCATGATCATGTCGAGGCCCGCGTTGATCGACGTACGGACGTCGCTCGCGTAGTCGCCGGGGATCTGGTCGATGGCCTGCCAGTCGCTGATCACGAAGCCGTCGAAGCCCATGCGGTCCTTGAGGACTCCGTTGATCATGTCGGCGCGGGCGTGCATCTTCACCGCGCCCTTGCCGTCACCGAGGATGTCCAGCGAGGAGTACGAGGGCATGAACGTGCCCACACCCCGGTCCACCGCGTCCTGGTACGGAGCCAGGTGCACGGCCTCCAGCTCCTGCCGGGTGACCTTGGTGACGCCCTGGTCGATCGTGTACGAGCCGGTCGTGGACGAGCCGAACTCCGTGCCGCCGTCCCCGACGAAGTGCTTGGCGGTGGCGAGCACCTTGTCGTTGCGCTTCAAGTCCTTCCCGCTGGGCGCCCCTTGCAGCCCCTGGATGACGGTCTCCATGGACTCGACGAGCGCCGGATCCTCACCGAACGACTCGTACGTACGGCCCCAGCGTTCGTCGCGCGCCACGCACAGGCAGGGCGCGAAGTCCCACGGGATGCCGGTGGCGCGGACCTCGGCGGCCGTCACCTTGCCCGCGTCGTGGGCGACTTGGGGATCACGGGTGGCGCCGATGCCGATGTTGTGCGGCAGGATCGTGGCGCCGACGAGGTTGTTGTGGCCGTGCACGGCGTCCACGCCGTAGATGAGCGGGATCTGGAACCGGGTGGCCTGCGCCCGGAGTTGGAAGCCGTCGATCATCTTCGCCCAGGCCGCGGGCGTGTTCGGGGTCGGCGTGGAGCCGCCGCCGGAGAGCAGCGAGCCGAGGTCGTACGCGGCGATGTCGCCCGGCGCGGTGAGCGCGCCCCGCTCGGCCTGGGTCATCTGGCCGGCCTTCTCGGCGAGGGACAGCCGGGACAGCAGGTCGGCGACCCTCTTCTTCACCGGCAGCTTCGCGTCCAGGTACGGGAGTCCGTGGGCGTCGATGACGACCTGCGGGTTCTCGGCGGGCGCCTTGGCGCCGGTGACCGTCAGCTTCAGCGGGACGGTCTCGGCGTTCTCGGCCGCCTTGTCGCGCAGGGTCGCCACGGTGACCGTCCGCGAGGCGCCGGAGGCCGTACCGGCCGGGAAGGTCAGCTCGCCCTTGACCGGGGTGTAGTCCTTGCCGGACTCGCCGGTGCCGCCGGCCGTCTCGTACGCGACGGTGACCGGCTCCTCGATCGGGGCGGAGCCGGTGGTGGCGACCGTGATCCTCACGGCGGCCGAGCGGCCCTCCTTCACCGGATACACGGCCGCGTCGGTGACGACGTTCGCGCGCAGCGCCTGGTCGGCCTTGCCGTACAACTCCACGCCGTCCATGGCGAACTGATCCCTGACGCCGACCGGGAGCGTGAGCGCGTAACCCCACATCTCGGTGAGGCCGAGGACCTGGTCGATGCCGCCGACCGGCTGGTAGTCCGTGCGGTAGACGAAGTCGGTGAACGGGATCTCCACCTGCCTCCAGCCGGTGAAGTCGTCGGTGAAGGACGTCGTCCACAGCTCGGAGGCCTCGCCGTTGGCGCCGCCGTCCTTCAGCTCGAAGTTGACCTTCTTGCCGTTGTTCCGGCCGTCCCACCAGAAGCGGATGCCCTTGCTGGCCGACCAGTCGTGGGCCGGCTCCGCGAAGGCGAAGTCGTGGGTGAAGCCTCCGTAGCCGCTGATGTCGTACGTGCCGGCCAGGACCTTGTCGCCCTGCGGCGCGTCGGCGCGGGCGGCGAGTTCCAGCGTGGGCGGGTCGTCGGCGTCGCTGCCCCAGGTGAAGATGCCCTCCGCGGGCGGGTTCGCGAACGGGATCTCGCCCTCGAAGTTGTCGACGGGGACGGGGGCGGGATCGTCCGCTCCGGAAGCGGGGGTCGCGGCGGCGAACGGCAGCAGTCCGGTCAGCAGGGTGGCGGCTACGAGCAGGGCGGTTCTTCGCATGGACCTTCCCTCGGCTCAGGCTTTGACGGGGGTGATCTCGCGGGGCTTAAATCACGCCGTGAGTTAACTGACGCCCCGCGAGGGCGTCAAGCCTTCGCGCCGAATCCGGGGGCGGGGTTTTTCGCCCCCGCCGCCCCTGCCCTTCCCGACACTGCATGGGGGCTGCGCCCCCTCGCCCCCCCTGATCGCGCTCCGCGCGCGTCCTCAAACGCCGGACGGGCTGAAAGGCCTTCAGCCCGTCCGGCGTTTGAGGACCGGGGGTTCGGGGGCTGGCCCCCGAGGCAGGTACGGGAAGGGGAGCTACTCCGGGGGCTCAACGCCCGCGCGCAGCAAGCCGTACGTGTACGCATCCTCCAGTGCCTGCCACGACGCCGCGATCACGTTCTTCGCGACGCCCACCGTCGACCACTCCCCCGCGCCGTCCGACGTGGAGATGAGGACGCGCGTCGTGGACTCCGTGCCGTGCTTGCCCTCCAGGATGCGGACCTTGTAGTCGACCAGTTCCAGCTTCGCGAGCTGGGGGTACAGGGTCTCCAGGGCCACCCGCAGCGCCCGGTCGAGCGCGTTGACCGGCCCGTTCCCCTCCGCCGTGGCAACGATCCGCTCGCCCTTGGCGAAGAGCTTCACCGTCGCCTCGTTGGCGTGGCTGCCGTCGGGGCGGTCCTCGACGATGGCGCGCCAGGACTCGACGTCGAAGTACCTGCGGGCCTTGCCCTCGGCCTCCTCGCGCAGGAGGAGTTCGAAGGACGCGTCGGCGGCTTCGTACGTGTAGCCCTGCAGTTCACGCTCCTTGACCCGGCTCACGACCCGCCCGATCAGCTCGCGGTCGCCGCCGAGGTCGACGCCGAGTTCCTTGCCCTTGAGCTCGATGGACGCGCGGCCCGCCATGTCGGAGACGAGCATCCGCATGGTGTTGCCGACCAGTTCGGGGTCGATGTGCTGGTACAGGTCCGGGTCGACCTTGATGGCCGAGGCGTGCAGGCCGGCCTTGTGGGCGAAGGCCGAGACACCGACGTACGGCTGGTGTGTGGACGGGGTGAGGTTCACGACCTCGGCGATCGCGTGCGAGATGCGGGTCATCTCGGACAGCGCGCCGTCGGGGAGGACCTTCTTGCCGTACTTCAGCTCCAGGGCCGCGACGACCGGGAAGAGGTTGGAGTTGCCGACGCGCTCGCCGTAGCCGTTCGCCGTGCACTGGACGTGGGTCGCGCCCGCGTCGACGGCGGCGAGGGTGTTGGCGACGGCGCAGCCCGTGTCGTCCTGGGCGTGGATGCCCAGGCGCGCCCCGGTGTCGGCGAGGACGGTGGCGACGACGGCCTGGACCTGCGCGGGCAGCATGCCGCCGTTGGTGTCGCACAGGACGACGACGTCGGCGCCGGCCTCCGCGGCGGCCCGGACGACGGCTTTCGCGTACTGCGGGTTCGCCCGGTAGCCGTCGAAGAAGTGCTCGCAGTCGACGAAGACGCGGCGGCCCTCGGAACGGAGGTGGGCGACGGTGTCGCGGACCATCTCAAGGTTCTCTTCGAGGGTGGTGCGCAGCGCCAGTTCGACATGCCGGTCGTGGGACTTGGCGACGAGCGTGACGACGGGCGCGCCGGACTCGACGAGCGCCTTGACCTGCGGGTCCTCGCTGGCTTTGCCGCCCGCCCGGCGCGTGGCCCCGAAGGCGACGAGCTGGGCGTGCTTGAAGTCGATCTCCTGCTGGGCACGGGCGAAGAACTCGGTGTCGCGCGGGTTCGCGCCCGGCCACCCGCCCTCGATGAAGCCCACGCCGAAGTCGTCCAGGTGCCGTGCGATGGCCAGCTTGTCCGCGACGGTGAGGTTGATGCCCTCACGCTGCGCGCCGTCGCGCAGGGTGGTGTCGAAGACGTGGAACGAATCGTCGAGCTCGCTGGTTTCGGTCATGGTGTCAAGGCTCCTGAGGATCAGATCTCGGTCGGTACCGGAATGACCGGCTCCGCCGTCCCCACATGATCCCTCGCGCTCTCGCCTCCGGCTGAGGGTGGGCCAGAAAAGCGAAAAACCCCTCGCGGGTGCGAGAGGTCTGCGCGCGGGTCGAGACGACGGTGTCCACCCGTACCTGGTCGTACGTGGTGGTCACTGCGGACCGGCGCGCCTGCTGCCAATAATCGTGGCGAACGAGAGCACGGAAGCAGTCTGGCACAGACCCCCTCCGTGCTCACCGTCCGTCTCAGGATGCGAGCACTCGGTTCATCACCACTGGATCATCGGTGAGTCACCGCAGGTGGCGGACGAACACGTCGGTGCCGTCGTTCGTGTCGCCGGCCGGGATCAGCGACGGGTCCGCGGACCGGAACGCGATGCGGCGGGCGCCGTCGGCGATCCGGCCCGGCAGGACGTCGGCGGTGGCCGTGCCGCCGGTGGTGTCGGGCGTGACCAGGACGGTGGTGCCCTTCCTCAGGTCCCGCAGATAGACGGGCCACTCCTTGCCGTACTGCGCGCCCGCCTCCGTCACCTCCGACATGAAGGTGACGTACCGCCCGTCGGGACTCACCGCGGGGTTACGGGTGGAGGTCTCGCCGGGGCCGCCCTGGGTGCCGTGGACACGCCGGTTGGTGCCGGTGGCGAGGTCGTGCACGAACACGTTCCAGGCGCCGTCGGTGTCGTCCGGCACCAGGTGCGTGTCCCGGGACTCGAAGACGACCGTGCGGCCGTCGCCGCTGAGGGACGGGCGCAGCGACTCCTTCTCGGTGGCCGAGCCGTCGTGGGAGCGGTCGGCCTGGACGCGCTCGCCGGTGCGGCGGTCGTACACCCAGACGTCCCCCCAGTCGTCGCCGCGCGGGCCGTTGGCGTAGTTGTACTGGTAGACGACCCGGCGGCCGTCGTCGCCGACCGTCGGCTCGAAGGCGTTGCGCGGCTCCCAGGTGGGCCGCGGGTGGCTGATCCGCTCGGTGGTGCCTGCGGTCCGGTCGCTCAGGAAGACGACGGAGCCCTCACCGGTCCCGTACAGCGTGTAGACGGCGTACCGGCCGTTCGGGCTGACGGAGACCTCGCCGGGCGGGCCGCTGAAGCCCTCGGGGATCTCGATGCCGAACGTCTCCTGCCGGCCCGTGCCCGGGTCCAGGAGCGACACGTCGCCGGACGCGGCGTACACGAGGCGGCCGTCGTCGAGGGCCGCCACCACGTCGCCGAAGCCCGCGAAACGGGTCCTGTCGGTGCGCAGGTCGCGCAGGTACATGCCCCCGTGCGGGGCGTTCGGGTCCAGGTCCTCGGCGTCCGAGGAGAAGGCGGCATAACGGCCGTTGCGGCTGATGACGGCGTCGTCCGAGGCCCCGTTGCCCGCTCTCCCGCCGGGTGTGACGCTGACCGGCTCGGTGTGCGGTGCGGCGTGCGGAACTCCGGGCGCGGCGTTCGCCGCGGTGCCCGTCAGAGCCGTCGTGGTCAGCGCGGCGGTGACGAGAGCTGTGGCGAGTGCGGTGCGCGTGCTGGCGTACACAAGCTTTCCCCCTGTGGTGATGCGGTCGGTCCGTGCGATGCAAACGCACCACCGGGCAGGGGTCAATCCGTCATATCGCGTACAACCCGGACGTGCGTTCAAGCGTCCGGGGGCGCCTTCGTGGGCGTCGGGGGGCGCAGTGTCTCGTCCAGGAACTCGCCGACGTGGCCGAGTACTTGCCCCCGGTCCGTGCCCCGCAGGCCGATCGCCACATGGATGGAGAAGCCGTCGAGCAGGGCGCGCAGGCGGGTGGCGAAGCGGTCGGGGTCGACCGGCCGGAACTCTCCGCGCGAGACGCCCTCCGCGAGCAGTGCCACCAGGTCGCGGTGCCAGGCTCCCTCGATCGCGGCCTGGCGGTCGCGGGCGTCGTCGTCGGCGTTCTGCGAGCGGTTCCAGACCTCGAGCCAGAGGGTCCAGTGCGGATCGCGGTGGCCCTCGGGCACGTACAGGTCGACGTATGCGTCGAGGCGTTCGCGCGCCGGGGCAGCCCGGGTGAGCAGCCGGCCCCGTTCGGTGCCGAGCAGGCCCTCGCTCCATTCGAGGGCACGCAGCAGCAACTCGTCCTTGGAGCGGAAGTAGTAGAGGAGATGGCCGCTGCTCATCCCGACCTCGCCGCCGAGCGCCGCCATGGTGAGCTTCTCCAGACCGCGCTCGGCGATCATGCCCATGGCCGCGGCGAGGACGTCCTCGCGGGGCGGCGCGGTGTTGCGCCGGCGAGTGGTCACGGGGCGGCCTCCACGCGGACGGCGTCCGGGACGAGCCGTGTCTCGTACCCACTGCTGCAGTCGCTCGCGAGGATGGCCACCTCGGCGCCGCAGGAGCAGACGCGGTTGACGCCGTTGTGGGGGGTCGCACCGCAACAGCCGCCCCACCGGGCCGTGTCGGGGTGGAACGCCAGCTCCACGACGTCGAGCGGATGCAGGACGTACGTGCCGCGCGGCCCGGCGGCCACCAGCGAGCCCCGCTCGTCGGACATCCACATCCCGCCGGGCACGATGCCGTCGTACGCGTCCTCCTCGCCCTCGTACGGTTCGAAGGGCGCTCCGTACGGCTGCGGATCGACCACGTACGTGCCGCGGGGGACGGTCGCCGGGCCGTGCCTGCGGCCTTCCGCGTCGGGCAGGCCGTCCCGGCCCGGGTACCCGGGCGGCTCGTCGAGCTGCCGGACGGGCTCGGTCAGCCGGCGTCCGCAGACGGCACAAGACAGTATGTTCACCGGTACGTTCTACCTGATCCCGGTCGTTCTGATCCCGGTCGTTCCGCTCGATCCGGTCGCCGCGCCCGCGTCCCGCATCCCGGCGCCCTCAGACCCTCGGCTGCTGCTGCGTGACGCAGTGGATGCCGCCGCCGCCCGCGAAGATCGCCCGTGCGTCCACCAGGGTCACCGTCCGCTCGGGGAACAGACGCCGGAAGATGCCCGCCGCGGTCTCGTCGCGCGGGTCGTCGAAGCCGCAGAGGACGACTCCGCCGTTGCAGAGGTAGTGGTTGATGTACGAGTAGTCGGCCCAGTGGCCGTCGGCCTCAAGGACCGTCGGGGCGGGCACCTCGACGACCTCGATGGGCCGGCCGTGCGCGTCGGTCGCCGACCGCAGCAGCCCGGTGATCTCCTTCGACACCTCGTGGTCGGGGTGGGCCGGGTCGGGCTGGAAGTGCGCGACGACGACTCCGGGGCGGGCGAAGGCGGCGACGATGTCGACGTGGCCGAGGGTGCCGAAGCTGTCGGGAGCCCCGTGGTCCCCTTCGCCGGGCGGGGCCGGGTAGTCGCCGGTCAGGCCGCGCGGCAGCCAGATCGCCTTGCGGGTACCGAGCATGCCGTGGATCTCGGCCTCGACCTCCTCGCGGGTCCAGCCGGGGTTGCGCTCGGGCCCGAGCTGCACGGTCTCGGTCAGCAGCACCGTGCCCTCGCCGTCGACATGGATCGCGCCGCCCTCGTTGACGAGTGTGGAGGCGTACGTACGGGCGCCGGCGAGGTCCGCCACGTACGCCCCGATCGTGGCGTCGTGCTCCCAGCGGGCCCAGGCCTGCGCGCCCCAGCCGTTGAACGTCCAGTCCACGGCGGCGAGTTCACCCTTGGCCCCGGTGAGGAAGGTGGGGCCGATGTCCCGCATCCAGGCGTCGTCGAGGTCGTGCTCGACGGTGTCGATGCCGGGGCCCAGCAGGGCCCGTGCCCCGGCGGACCGGCCGGGCCCGCACACGACCGTGACCGGTTCGAAGCGGCGTACCGCACGGGCCACCGCCGCCCAGGCCGCGCACGCCTCGGCGAGGTCGGCGGGGTCGTCGAAGGTGGGGTTCGGGCCCGGCCACGCCATCCAGGTGCGCTTGTGCGGGGCCCACTCGGCGGGCATGCGGAAGCCGTCGGCGGCAGCGGTCGTCATCGGGTGGTCCTCAGAGGAAGTACAGGCGGTTGAGTGACACGGACTCGGCCGGCTCCGAGCGCAGGGGGTCGCCGTCGAGCGTGACCAGACCGGTGTCCCGGTCCACGTCGACGTCTCCCGTACGGGAGTTGAGGCGCAGGTCCGCAGGGCCGATGCCGCGGGTGCCGCGAACGGCCACCCGGCGTCGGCGGGTCGGCATGAGGTCGTTGCCCTGGTCCAGCGCCGCCTGCGCGACGAACGCCACCGAGAGGTCGGCGGGCGTGCCGCCGTGCGCCCCGAACTGCGGCCCGAGCACCAGGGGTTCGCAGGTGTCGGTGGCCGCGTTCGGATCGCCGACGACCCCGTACGCCGGGAAGCCGGACTTCAGGACGAGTTGGGGCTTCGCGCCGAAGAACTCGGGGCGCCACAGGACGATGTCGGCCAGTTTGCCGGTCTCGACGGAGCCGACCTCGTGGTCGAGGCCGTGCGCGATGGCGGGGTTGATCGTCAGTTTGGCGAGGTAGCGCAGGACGCGCGCGTTGTCGTCGTCCGGGCCGTCGCCCTCCAGCGGCCCGAACTGGGCCTTCATCTTCCCGGCCATCGCGAACGTCCGGCGTACGGTCTCGCCCGCGCGTCCCATGCCCTGCGCGTCCGAGGAGGTGATGCCGATGGCACCGAGGTCGTGCAGCACGTCCTCCGCGCCCATGGTCCCGGCACGTATCCGGTCGCGGGCCATCGCCGCGTCGCCGGGCAGGTCGGGCTTGAGGTCGTGGACGGAGACGATCATTCCGTAGTGCTCGGCGACCGTGTCCCGGCCGAAGGGCAGCGTGGGATTGGTGGAGGAGCCGATGACGTTCCGTACGCCCGCCATCTTCAGGACGTTCGGTACGTGGCCGCCGCCGCAGCCCTCGATGTGGAAGGCGTGGATGGTCCGTCCGTCGAGGACCTTGAGGGTGTCCTCGACGGACAGGCACTCGTTCAGGCCGTCGCTGTGCAGCGCGACCTGTACGTCGTGCTCCTCGGCGACGCGCAGCGCGGTGTCGAGGGCGCGGGTGTGGGCGCCCATGTCCTCGTGGACCTTGAAACCGGACGCGCCGCCCTCGGCGAGGGCCTCGACGAGCGGGGCCGGGTCCGAGGACGAACCCCGGGCGAGGAAGCCGATGTTGACCGGCCAGGCGTCGAACGCGTTGAAGGCATGCCGCAGGGCCCAGGGCGAGTTGACGCCGACGCCCCACACCGGGCCGAACTCCTGGCCGATGACCGTCGTCACCCCGGAGGCGAGCGAGGCCTCCATGATGCGCGGCGACAGCAGGTGCACATGGGTGTCGACGGCTCCGGCGGTGGCGATCAGGCCTTCGCCGGAGACGATCGCCGTGCCGGTACCGACGACGACGTCCACCCCGCCGAGGGTGTCGGGGTTACCGGCCCGCCCGATCGCCGCGATCCGCCCCTCCCGGATGCCGATGGACACCTTCCTGATCCCCTGCGCCACATCCATCACGAGGACGTTGCTGATCACGACGTCACAGGTGTCGCGGACTGCCGCGGCCTTGAGGTGCAGTCCGTCACGGGCCGTCTTGCCGAACCCGGCGAGGAATTCGTCCCCGTACTTCTGGGCGTCGGACTCGACGCGCACGGTCAGCCCCGAGTCGCCGAGGCGGACGCGGTCGCCGGCGCGGGGGCCGTGGGTGGCCGCGTACTCGTACGGGTTCACGCCTGTCCTCCCTCGGGGGCGACCGCTCCCAGATATCCGCAGGCCGCCGCTCTGCGCAGGGCCTCCGCCCTGGCGCACGGGGCGTCGAGCGGGCCGTCCACGAGGCCCGCGAAGCCGATCGCCACGCGGTCGCCGCCGATCGGCCGGAGGCCGACCTCCACGGTCTCGCCCGGGGCGAAACGGGTGGAGGCGCCCGCGGGGACGGCCAGGTGGGTGCCGTAGGCGGCGGCGCGGTCGAAGGCCAGGCGGGGGTTGGCCTCGAAGAAGTGGAAGTGGGAGGTCACCGAGATGGGGACGGTGGCGGTGTTGGTGACGGTGAGCGTGCGGGTGGGGTGGGGGTCGGTGTGCTCGGGGCCGGGCAGCAGGGCGCCCGGAGCCGCCGTCCCCAGCCCGCCCCCGATCGGGTCGGTGACGATCGCGAGGCGGGAGCCGTCATCGAAGACGGCCTCCACGTGGACCTCGGTGACGATGTCGGCGACGCCGGGGAGTACGTCGTCCGGGCCGAGCACCGCGCGGGCCGCGGCGACGGCCTCTGCGAGCCGCCGTCCGTCGCGGGCCGCCTCGCAGACCGCGTCCGCGATGACGGCTGTCGCCTCGGGGACGTTCAGCTTCAGCCCGCGGGCTCGGCGGGCGCGGGCGAGTTCGGCTGCGCCGAAGAGGAGGAGGCGGTCGCGTTCGGTGGGGGTGAGTCGCATATTGAGCGCCACTCTAACGCTGGGGCCGCTTCTGGGATAGATCTACCTGCGGTAAAGATTACCTCTCTTTGAGCAGCACTCTAAGCGAAGGCGCTGCGTGCGGACGGATGATGGATGGACGGGTGCGGGCCCGGTGGGGGCTTGTCGCGCAGTTCCCCGCGCCCCTGAAAGCGGCTGGCGCACGCGCGGTGGACGGGTGCGGGTCCGGTGGGGGCTGAGCGCGCAGTTCCCCGCGCCCCCAGGTACCTGGG
>NZ_JBHXTO010000050.1:0-55442 GCF_042677425.1 Streptomyces sp. NPDC127119
GACTCGCGTCGTCCCCTGACGCGAGTCCTCGCGCGGGATCGTCCTCACGGCACTTGGGGCGCGCGGGAGTACGCCCCAACTCGAAAGGCCGGGAGGACGAGGGACCGGGGTCCGCGCAGAGCATCGCGGGATGCGGACTCCGGTTTCCCGGTTGGCTCGGTGGTCTCTCCTGGCCCGGGGGCTGGGGGCCGACTGCTGGTACCCGTCGCGGCGGGCCGGCTGCCCGTGCGGGAGCCGGTGTCTCTGCCCGAGATCTTAGAACGTGGCCGGTACGAGGCAAGAACGCGTTTCGGCCCCGACGGGCGGGACGTACCGGATCGCGGGAGGTCGGACGCACCCCGGGCCCATCTCTGTGACCCCACCACCGATAATCGCCGCATGGTGGCCCCGCGCAGCACGGGGCACCCCGATCGAAGGAAGGCGGGCCATGGTCTCGTACGTCATCATCCCGGGGATCGACGGTTCGGACGAGCGGCACTGGCAGAGCTTGTGGGAGAAGCAGTGGGGCGGCTCGGCCGTCCGTATCGCACCGGCCTCGTGGAGCGAGCCCGAGCTGTCGGACTGGGTCGACTCGGTCCAGACCGCCTACGAGTCGGTCGCGCGCCGTGACGGCGAGGTCGTGCTGGTGGCTCACAGCCTCGGCTGCTGGACGGCCGCTGAGTGGCTTGAGCGGGTGCGGCCCGCCGGGGTCTCGGCGTTCCTGGTCGCGCCTCCGAACACGCGGGCCGCTTCGTTCCCGAGCCGGGCGGCGGCCTCGTTCGTGGACGTGACCGCTCGCCCGCTGCCGTGCAGGAGTCTGCTGGTGGCAAGCGACGACGACCCGTACTGCGATCCGGCGGCGTCCGCCGCGTTCGCGCGCGACTGGCGGGCACAAGCGCATTTCGTCGGGAACCGCGGCCACATCAACTCGGGAAGCGGTCTCGGCGACTGGCCGGCCGGACGGGAACTCCTGCGCACACTCGTCGAGGAGTAGACGGCGTAAGCCTGCGGCCCGGCCTTCCGAAGGCTGACCGGATCGGTCCGCTTCGGGACCCGATACGGCATGTCGCGGCGCCCCTCACGTGACTCAGACTCTGGGCATGAACCGCGCACTGATCGTCATCGATGTCCAGGAATCCTTCCGCGCCCGCCCCCTGTGGGCGACGATCTCCGACCCGAAGATCGCCGACCAGGTGAACCGGCTGGTCGGGATCGCCCGCGAGGCCGGGGACCTCGTGGTGTGGGTGCTGCACTGCGAGCCCGGCAGCGGCGATGTCTTCGACCCGGCCCTCGGCCATGTCCGGCTCATGGAGGAACTGGAGCAGGCGGAGGGCGAGCCGCTGATCCACAAGACCTCGCACAACGCCTTCACCACGACCAATCTCCAGCAGGTGCTCACCGAACGCGGTGTCCGCGAACTCGTCGTCTGCGGCATCCGCACCGAGCAGTGCGTGGAGACCACCACCCGCGTCGCGAGCGACCTCGGCTACCAGGTCACGTTCGTCACCGACGCCACCGCGACCAACCCCATCCCGCACCGCGACGCTCCCGCCGACCAGAGCGTGGCCGATCTGCTGGCCGACCCTCGTACGCTCTCCGCCGACGAGGTCATCCGGCGCACCGAGTACGCGCTCGCCGGACGGTTCGCCACCATCGCGACGGTCGACGGACTGGAGGCCGCGGCACTGCGTCAGGCATGATGACCGGATCGTGAGCCACATCGTCTTCTTCCTGGTGCCCGGAGTCCATCTGCTGGACCTGGCCGGCCCCGCGCAGGTCTTCTCCACGGCCGACGACTTCGGGCACCCGTACACGCTCTCCTACGTCGCCGAGCGGCCTCAGGTCCCCACGGCGCAGGGGCTGCCGCTGGTGGCCCGGCTCGACTGGCCGGAGCTGGGGCCCGAGGACCTGGTCCTGGTGCCCGGCTGGCGGGCGGGCACCCTGGCCGACAGCCCCGCCATCGGTCCCGCCCCGCTGCAGGCCATCCGGGACCACCACGCCAGGGGCGGCACGGTGGCCAGTGTCTGCGCCGGGGCCGAGGCGCTCGGTCTGGCCGGGCTGCTGGACGGCCGCCACTGCACGACCCACCACGACGTGCAGGACGAACTGGCTTCACGTCATCCGCGGGCGCTGGTCGTCCGGGACGTCCTGTTCACCACGGACGACCGGGTCGTCACCTCGGCCGGCATCGCCAGTGGCATCGATCTGGCCCTGCACCTGGTCGCCACCCGGCACGGCCCCGCGGTCGCCGCGCAGGTGGCACGGGAGATGGTCGTCTACGCCCGCCGCAACGGGCACGAACCACAGTCCAGCGCGATGCTCCGGCACCGGTCCCACCTCGACGACACCGTGCACCGGGCCCAGGACCTCATCGACGAACGCTTCGACCAGGCGCTCCCCCTGCCCACCGTGGCCTCGGCCGTGGGCGTCAGCGAACGCACCCTCACCCGCCTCTTCAGCCGCGCCACCGGGCTGACCCCTCTGCGCTATCAGCAGACCCTGCGTCTCGAACGCGCCCAGCACCTCATCAGTCACGGCGCGACCATGGACGCCGCGGCCCGCTCCGTGGGCTTCGAGGACCCGCGCATGCTGCGCCGCCTGCGCGCCCGCACCACCTGACCGCACCTCCACATCGTCCGGCTGAGGAACGGTTCGCCGCCGCGTTGGGGAACGGTTCGCCGCCGTGCTGCGGGGCAGTTCGCCTCCGCCGGGTTCACCCGCCCTCCCTTCGGCTCCAGTTGCGTCGAGAAGAGGTGACATCTGCGGGTAAAGTTGTGCCGGTGCTTGGGCAATAGGCACGCGTCCTCCATGGACCTCACCGTCGAAACGTGACGTTCATGTGAGTCCTCCGCCGTGCCCAAGCTGCTGTAAGGAAGACCGCCCAGTGAGACAGGAACCCCCTCACCCACGCCCCCGGAACACCCCTGGTTCCGCCGCCGTACCGGAGACGGTCACGCCGGAACCGGTGGCGCCGGAACCGGGTGAGACGGCGGCGCAGCGCAATCGGCGTCTGGCACACATCGGTGTCGCCCACGCGCAGCGGGTGCTGACCGGCCGTTACCGCCTCGCCTCGCAGCAGGACGCGTTCGACCTGCTGCGGCAGACCTCGCAGCAGTTCAACATCAAGCTGCACACGCTGGCCGATGCCGTACTGCACACCGCGGCGCCCGACACGGACGCCGAACTGTGGTTCCCCAGACGCGCCCGCTACAGCCCGCCGCCGCTTCCGAACCTGGCGGTGGACGAGGCGAGCCGCACCAACCACGGGGTGGTGCTGAGGAACGCGATGCGGCGCGTGCTGCACATCACCGAGACCACCATGGGCAACGTACAGCTGTCGGAGCAGGGCATGCTGCGCATGGAGAAACACACCGGGCTGAACCAGGAGTTCACCGATTTCTTCGCCTTCGTGGGGGATTCCACGACGTCCTGCGCGCAGTCCGCCGAACAGCGCCGGCAGGTCACGGTGAAGGACGTGGCGGTCGCGGACATCTTCGACGACGAGTCCCGGCACGCGATCTTGCAGGCAGGCAGCCGGGCCGCGCACAGCGTGCCGCTGGTCGGCCGCAAGGACCGGGTCGTGGGCATCATCTCAAGCCATCACGAACAGCCCCTGACCGACTTCTCCCGTGCGCAACTCGCCGCCCTGGAAGCCGTCGGCACACAAGTGGGTCGCTGGTTGCTCTGGCACCGGCACACCATGGTCCTGGACGCACTGGAACAGCTCCACGCCACCGCCACCGCTCAAGGTGTTCAGGGTGCGCGGGGTAGTGAGGGTGTTCAGCCGGACTGATCAGCCCGACTGACCCGCCGACCGTCCCCACAGTTCCCGAAGGACGGCGTTGACGGTGACGGGCTGCTGCGTGTGGGGGTAGTAGCCCGCCACCCGCACCAGCCGAGCGCCGACACCGTCGGCGACGGCCTCCGGGTGTGTGTGGGTCACCCGCGCCTGCCGGCCGGTGTGAGAGGTTAAATTCCCGAAAACTCATCGGACGAGACGGTGAAAATCTTCGTGGTTGTCATTGACATGTCAGCGTCTACGCGCGTCATCATGTGGGCATGAGATTCCCCCCACGAATCACTCGCATCGGCGCCGCAGCCGCCGTTCTGTCCGCGCTTCTCGTCGGCGGCACCACGACCGCCAACGCCGCGGGCACGTCCGCCTCGGCAGTCGGCAGCATCTGCTACGGCAGTCTGCCGTCCCAGGCACACGACACGCTGGACCTGATCGAGCAGGGCGGTCCCTACCCCTACTCGCAGGACGGGAGCGTCTTCCAGAACCGGGAAGGCATCCTGCCCAGCCAGTCGACCGGCTACTACCACGAGTACACGGTGATCACGCCCGGCTCCTCCACGCGCGGTGCCCGTCGCATCGTCACCGGTGAGGAAGTCCGGGAGGACTACTACACGTCCGATCACTACGCCTCGTTCAAGCTGGTCAACTACAGCTGCTGACCGGCACGTTCAGGAACCCTCGCCCCGCGGACCCCCCACTTCCACCGGCCGCGGGGCGAGTGGCCGGGCGGCGTACGTGATGCGCACGACGCCGTCCGCGTGTCTCTCCGTCCCACCCTGTACGCCGAAGACCTCGCGCAGCAGTTCCGGTGTCAGGACCTCAAGGACCGGGCCCGCCGCCACCACCTCGCCCTCGTGGAGCACGACGAGACGGTCGCAGAGCCGGGCGGCCAGGTCGAGGTCGTGCAGGACCGCCAGGGTGGTGACCCCCGTGCTGCGGATGAGGTCCAGGAGCTCGAACCGGGCGCGGATGTCCAGGTGGTTGGTGAGTTCGTCCAGGACCAGCAGGCGCGGCTGCTGGGCGAGTGCGCGGGCCAGCAGGACACGCTGGCGCTCACCGCCCGACAGAGTGGCGTAGTCCCGGTCCGCGAAGGGCCCGACCCCGCAGAGTTCGACCGCTTCGGCGACCGCCCGATGGTCGTCGGTGCCGTCCCTGTCCATCAGACCGTGGTGGGGCGTCCGGCCCAGGGCCACGATCTCGGTCACGTTCAGGCCGGTCGTCGTGGCGGCGTCCTGCAGCACCGCCGCCGTTCGGCGGGCCGCCGTACGGGACGACAGCGCCCATACGTCGTCGCCGCCCACCCGGACCACTCCCCCGGCCGGCCGCAGTGAACGGTAGACCGTGCGCAACAGGGTCGACTTGCCACTGCCGTTGGGGCCCACGAGCCCGACGACGTCGCCCGGGGCGGCCTCCAGACTCACATCGCGGAGGATGGGCCTGCGGTCCAGGGTGACGTGGAGTTGGTCCACGGTCAGTTTCATGCGCTGTCCAGTCCCTTGTCCCGGCGCAGCAGCCACAGGAAGAACGGGGCGCCGAGCAGGGCGGTGAGGATGCCGAGCGGCAGTTCGTTGGGGCGGGTGAGGGTGCGGGAGAGCAGGTCGACGGCCACGAGGTAGACGGCGCCGAGGAGTGCGGTCAGGGGGAGCAGTCTGCGGTGGTCGGCCCCCGTCGTGAGCCGGACCAGGTGAGGGATCATCAGGCCGACGAAGCCGACGCCGCCCGCGACCGCGATGACGGTGCCCGTGAGCAGCGCGCTGATCACCAGCAGGACCGCGCGCAGCCGGTTGACGTCCACGCCGAGCGCGGTGGCGGACTCGTCACCGGCCAGCAGGGCGTTGAGCCGCCGCCCGAACAGGGTGAGCAGGACGGTGCTCGCGAGGACCACCACGGTGACGGTGGGCAGTTGGTCCCACTGAGCGCCCGCGACACTGCCGAGCATCCAGAACATCACGGTACGCAGTTCGGTGGGGGTCGCCATCAGCTGGACGAAGCTGGTCATGGACAGGAGGACGTAACCGACCGCGACTCCGGCCAGGACGAGCCGGGTGGGGGCCAGTCGGCCCCGCCGCTGCCCGAGGGCGAAGACCAGGGCCCCGGCCGCCAGGGCGCCGAGGAACGCCGCGCCGGACACCCCCAGTCCGCCCAGTCCGCCGAGCACGGCGCCGCCGAGGGTGATGACCAGTACGGCGCCCAGCGAGGCCCCGTACGAGAAGCCCAGGACGACGGGGTCGGCGAGCGGGTTGGAGACCAGGGTCTGGAGGACCGCGCCCGCGACGGCGAGGCCCGCGCCGACCAGGGCGGCCAGGGCGACGCGGGGTGCTCGGAACGTCCAGACGATCTGGTCCAGCGCCGGGTCGCCGGTGGCTCCGCGGCCGGTGACGTGGCGCAGGAGGACCGACCAGACGTCGGTCAGCGGGATGTTCACCGCGCCGATGCTCACCGCCACCACCATGACGGCGACGAGGAGGACCAGCAGTCCGACGGTCGCGAGCGACAACCGCGCGCGGCCGGGGAGGGGCTTCAGAACGCGTCGGGGTGCAGCATCCCGGCGATCTTCGCGACGGCCAGGTCGTTGCTCGGGCCGAGGTACATCGAGTCCGACAGGGCCACGTACGTGTTGTTCTTCGCGGCCGGCCACTGGGGGAACTCCTTCAGCAGTTTCCTGGCGTAGGCCGCCGGGTTCGGGTCGTTGTAGCCGATGACGACGAGCGCGTCGACGTCGGTGGCGGCCACCTTCTCCTTGCTCAGGTCGGCGAAGGAGGTCTTGGAGGCCGACTCGAAGGCGTTGGTGCCGCCCGCCTCGGCGAGGATGTCGTTGTAGATGCCCTTGGCGACGACGGAGCTGAAGTCGTTCCCGCCCATGGCCATGTTGGAGAAGAGGACCATGACCTTGGGCCGCTTCTCGCCCTTCACCTTGGCGGCGACGCCGGCGATGTTCTTCTCGGACGCGGCGATCAGCTGCTCGGCCCGGTCGCTCCGGTCGAAGACCCTGCCCATGTCCCGCAGGAGGGTGTAGCTGTCCGCGATCGTCATCTTCGAGGTGTCCTGGTCGCAGCCCTGCGGGGAGACGTAGGTGTGGGCTCCCACGTCCTTGAGCTGGTCGCGGGTGGCGAAGCCGTTCTTCTCGTCGAAGCCGTAGGAGGTCGTGGACAGCACGAGGTCGGGGCGCAGGCCGATCATCGCCTCGCGCGGGACGTCGTAGGCGTCGTTGAGCTTGACGCCTCCGTCGGGCAGGCCCTTGATGGCCTCGGCCCGGCCGTCGACCTCCGACATTCCATAGTTCTGCTGGTTGGCGACGATGCTGTCGCCGAGGCCGAGGGCGAGCAGGGTGGACACCTCCGCCACCGAGGCGCCGTTCATGACGACCACCCGGCCGGGTGCCTCGGTGAACTTCTGGGTCGCCCCGCAGTTGTCGAGGGTCACCGGGTAGCCCGACTTCGCCGCGGCGGCTGATGCCTGGCCCGCGGCGCCTGTCGTGTCGTTCGCGTCGGCACAGGCCGTCGTGACCAGACAGAGGGCGCCGGCCAGGGCGACGGCGACCGGCCGTTTCTTCGACATGCGGGGCTCCTTGTTGCATGGGCGGTACGTGGGTGGTAGGTCAGCAGTAGGTAGCGGTGCGTGGGCCCCACGCAGGTGATTCGCCTGCGTGGGGCGCTGTTGCAGTAGTCGGAGGAGGAGACTCCTGAGTTCCCGAAGGCCCGTCACTACTTCGCCGGTGGCGGCAGCATTCCGCTGGTGACGCAGTGGTCGAGATAGCGGAAGACGAGGTCCCGGTCGACGGGCGGGCACGTGATGCCGCTGCCGCGCAGACCGTTCCTCACGTTGTCGGAGCGGATGCGGCCCAGCCGGAGGTCGAGTCCGGCGGGTTCCGCGTCCCGGGAGTCGAAGAAGGCCAGTGTGGTCGCCGCCGTGGAGGCCGTAGCGCCCGGAGCGTCGGCAGAGCGCGCCAGTTCGGTCCGCCAGCGGGCCGTCGGCATGCGGCGCAGCGGGTAGCCGTACTCCCCCAGCCAGTCGTAGACGTCGCTCAGGCGTACCGGGGCGGTGGCCGCGTGCTGAAAGACCGTGGCGTTCGTGGGGCGTTGTACGAGGCTGAGGTGGACGAGTGCCTTGGCCACGTGGTCGACCGGTGTCCAGGTCTCCTCCTCGAACAGGTCGGGGACGATGCCCGCGGGCACTCCCGCGCGCAGCACGCTCCACAGGAAGTCCCGTTCGTTCACGTAACCGGTGGTGTACGGGCCGACGACCCGGCCGAGCCGGTGCACGGTGACGGGCAGCCCCCTCTCGGCGGCCTGTTCCAGCAGGCGCTCCGACGCCCACTTCGACTGCTGGTAGCCGGAGCGGAGTCCGGCGTGGGGCGGGAGGAAGGCTTCCGGTACCTCGCGGCTGAGCGCGAGCGACGGGGCGACCGAGAGGGTCGACACATAGTGCAGCGGGGTCGAACGTGCCGCCGCCATGCGCAGGAGGTCCCTGGTCGACTCGGTGTTGGCGGCGCGCAGAGTGGCGTACTCGCGCAGGATGCTGACGGTCGCCGCGTTGTGGACGATCGCCCGGCAGGTACGGCCCAGTTCCGTGAAGTGCCGTTCTTCGAGGCCCAGTCGGGGGCGGGAGAGATCCGAGGGGATCGCGGTGATGCGCCGCAGTGCCTGGTCCGGAAGGTGGATCCGTTGGGCCTTCAGTGCCTCCCGGACACGGGCGGTGGCCTCGGCGGGGGTCCGGGCCCGGACGGTACAGACCACCTCGGGACCCACATCCGTACGCGGGCCCGTGCTCGTCCTCGTGCCCGTCAGGAGTTCGGCCAGCAGGTGTACGCCGACGAAGCCGGTGGCACCGGTGAGGAGAATCCTGTCGGGTGCGTGTCCCACCCGGGACCCGTCGCCGGTCCGGGGTCGGATGTCCGGGTCCAGGACGGTGTCCGTGAGCAGGCCGGCCGGCAGACCCGCAGCGACGGACGGTTGCCACGCCTGTGCCTGCCGTTCCAGGAATCCCGCCAGCCCGGCGGGGGTCGGGTGCTGGAAGAGCCAGGCGACCTTCACCTCCCGGTGGAGTTCGGTACCCAGGCGGTTGGCGACCTGGATGGCCTGGAGGGACTGGGCGCCCAGGTCGAACACGTCGTCCTGCGCGGAGAGGGTCGTGACGCCGAGCGCCCGCTGCCAGGCACCGGCGACGGCCCGCTCCAACGGGCTGTCGGACGCGTCCTCGTACGCGACCGGCGTGCCGTCGGACGTGCCCGTCTGCGCGCCGGGGCGGGGCGCCATCCGTCCGAGCGCGTCCCGGTCGGTCTTCCCGGAGCCGGTACGAGGCATGTGGTCCAGGAACTCGACGGCCGAAGGGATCATCGCGGCGGGAAGGGTCGCCCGGAGGTGTGCCCTGAGCAGGGCCGTCGCCGGAGGTGGGCCGTCCGGGACGACGAACGCGATCAGCCGCCGCGTCCCGTCCTCCAGTACCTGCCCGACCACGGCGGTGTCGCGGACCGCCGGGTGGGTGAGGAGCGCGTTCTCCACCTCGGCGGGGTGCACCCGGTGACCGCTGATCTTGAACTCCGCGTCCGAGCGGCCCAGGTACCGCAGCCGGCCGTCGTCGCCGAGCCGTACCAGGTCGCCGGTGCGGTAGGCGCGGGGCCCTCCGGGGAGCCGGTCGAGTGGGGCGAAGCGCGACGCGTCCGGTGGCCGGGCTCCCCGGTAACCGAGCGCCAAGTTGGCGCCCAGGAGGTGAAGTTCACCGTCGACGACGGCGGCACGGGTGCCGGGGAGCGGCAGTCCGATGGGGACGTCTCCCGCGGGGAGGGATTCGTCGTGCAGGTCGGCGACGGTGGCGACCACGGTCGCCTCGGTCGGCCCGTAGGTGTTCAGCAGCCGCACCGAGGTGCCGACCGCCTTGCGCCAGCGGTCGACCCGTTCGGGCAGGGCGGCCTCCCCGCCGATCACGACGGTACGTATCCCGCCGGGCAGGGCCGGGGTGTCGGCCGAGCCGGTCGAGAGCGCGTGGGCCAGTTCGTGCCAGTAGGCGGTGGGCAGGTCGAGAAAGCTGATCCGCAGCCGTGCGCAGGCGTTCAGGAAGCCGGGGACCGAGTCGGTCATGTCGTCGTCGCGGACGACGAGCGTGGCGCCCCGGCACAGGGTGAGGAAGACCTCTTCGACGCTCGTGTCGAAGTGCAGGGGGGCGAACTGCAGGACGCGGTCCTCCTGTTGGAGGCCGTAGCGATGAGTGGCGCCGGCGACGAAGTGCGCGAGGGCGCGGTGGCCGATCTCCACGCCCTTGGGACGCCCGGTGGAGCCCGAGGTGTGCAGGACGTAGGCGAGGTCGCCCGGCGCTGGCGCCGGGGGTTGCCGAGCGCCCAGCCCCTGGAGCCCCTGGGGCTGCTGGGGCTGCTGGGGCTGCTGAGACTTCTGGGGCTCCTTCAGTACCGTTTCGGCGGTGAGGGCGAGCGCGGGGCGTGCGTCGTCCAGCAGCTGCGCTCTGCGCGCCGGGGTCGCGGTCGGGTCGAGCGGGCAGTAGGCGGCTCCCGACAGCAGGACGCCGAGAATGGTGGTGACGGCCTCGATCCCGCGCGGCAGGACGACGGCCACCAGATCGCCGCGGCCGATCCCCCGCGCGGTCAGCCGACGGGCCGTCTCCCGTGCGGAGTCGAGCAGTTGCGCGTAGGTGACCGCTCGCCCCGCGTGCTCGACGGCGATGGATCCGCCGCGCTGGGAGGCATGTTCGGCGATCAGGTCGAGGACCGGGCGGGTTGGACCGGGCAGCGGACCTCCGTCCAGGATCTGGACGTCGGCGACGTCCGGCCGGGCACGCGTGCGCGCACCGAAGCCGCGGAGCGGCTCGTACGGAGCGGTGATCGCCTTGTCGAGCAGCAGGATCAGTTCCTCCTGGAACGCGACGACGTCCGCCTCGTCGTAGAGGTCGGGGTGGGCGTCCACCGCGATGCGCAGTCCCCCGCCCTCGGCACGGTCGTACACGTTGACGGAGAGGTCGTCGACCGGTCCGGCGGAGACGTTGTGGACGGTGCTGGGGTGTCCGGCGAAGCGCAGGTCGTACGCGAAAGGCATGATGTTGACGCCCGGCCCTGACAATCGGCGCTGTCCGCCGACGAGCTTGAGGTCGCGCCGCAGTCGCTCGTAGCGGTAGCGCTGATGCGGCAGGCCCGCACGCAGTTCGGCGGAGATCCGCTGGGCCAGGTCACGCACGCTGTCGGACGCGGAGACGGCGACGCGCAGGGGCAGGATGTTGCGGACCATGCAGGGCACGCGCAGGGCGACGGAGCCGAGCCGGCCCATGGTGGGCAGGCTGAGGACGATCTCCGGTGCGCCGGTCGCGCGGTGCAGCTGTGCGGCCGTCACGGCCAGCAGGACCTCCGACCAGGTGACCTCCAGTTCGCGGGCGACCGTGCGCAGAGCCTGCGTACGGTCCGCGCCGAGGTCGACGACTCGACGGTGAAAGGTGCGTGCGGGCAGGGCCGTACGACCCGCCGGGGTGGCCACCGGCGGGCGGTCCGCGAACCGGCCCGTCCAGTACGCGCGGTCCTCGGCGAAGCGGGGCGACTCCTGGTAGGCGCGTTCCTCGTCCCGTACGGAGGCCAGGGTGCCGAAGCCGCTGTCCCCCGTCGGCTCACCCTTCGTCAGGGCGGTGTAGACCTGGGCGACCCGGCGGGCGACCAGCGACAGGCCGAAGCCGTCGAGGGCGATGTGGTGCACACGGTGGTACCAGAGGTGTTCCTCCGGTGCGACGCGCAGCAGGGCGTGGCCGAAGAGCGGACCGTGTGCGAGGTCGACGGGGTGGGTCATGTCCGTGTCGATCCAGGCCAGGGCCGCCGCGTACGGGTCGGGCTCGGCGGTGAGGTCGGCGGTGTGCAGCCGCCAGTCCCCGGCCGGCGTCTCCCGCTGCCGGGGCCGGCCGTCCGCGTCGACCACGAAGGAGACGTTCAGGGCTGGGGTCTCCGCGACGACCTGGTGCAGCGCGGAGTCGAGGACGGCCGGGTCCACCGGTCCGGTGATGTGCACGTACTCGGCCGTGTTGTACGCGGGGCTGTCCGCGTCCAGTTGCTGGCCGGTCCAGATGGCCTCCTGGGCGGCGAGCAGCGCGTGGCCGCCCACCGTGCCGTCGTCATGCGCCGGCACGGTCCACTCCCTCCTGACTGGTTTGACGTGCCTGGGATGCCTGGGATGTCTGGCGTGCTTGACGTGCGGAGAGCAGGTGCCACCACTGGGCGAACGAGGTGCACTCGGCGAGTTCGACGAAGTTCACGTCCACGCCGGTCTCGCGCCAGCGTTCGATGAGGGTGACGATGCGCAGGGAGTCGAGGCCCGCGAGGAGGGGGCTCTCTTCGAGGTCGACTTCTTCGGGTCGCTGGTACAGGAACTCCGCCAGGTCCGCGCGGAAACCGTCCAGGGTGAGGGGAGCAGGCATGTGGTCTCTCTCGTCGGCGCTCTGAACTTGGTACTTGCCGCTCGGCGCTTGGCGCTCGGCACGCGGCACCTGGGTTGGGCCGCGGTCAGTTGACCTTGCGGGCGGAGGCGCTCCAGAAGCGGTCGCGCAGTTCCCGGCGCAGGATCTTGCCGCTCGGGTTGCGCGGAACGCTGTCGATCAGCTCGTAGCGGGCCGGCAGCTTGAATCCCGCCAGCTGCGGGACGAGGAAGGTGTGCAGGTCGCGGGGTGTGGGCCGGTGCTCGGGGGCGGGGACGACGAAGGCGTGCACATACTCGCCCCAGCGTGCGTCGGGGGCGCCGACGACGACGGCCTCGGCGACGCCGGGGTGGCCTTCCAGGACGTTCTCGATCTCGGCGGGGTAGACGTTCTCGCCGGCGACGAGGATGGCGTCCTTGATGCGGTCCCGGATGACGACGTATCCGTCCTCGTCGATGTATCCGGCGTCCCCGGTGTGGATCCAGCCGTCGACGAGGACTTCCGCTGTCTTCTCGGGCAGCCCCCAGTACTCGACCATGTGCGCGGGCGTGGCCAGGCAGACCTCTCCGACCGCGCCCGGGGGCAGTTCGCGCCCCTCGCCGTCAATCACCTTGCCGCGTACGCCCGGATAGGGGCGTCCCGCCGCCTGCATGAGGGAACTGCCGGGAACGTGGGCGGCCGGTGGCAGGCAGACCGCGGTGTTGCCGGTCTCGGTGAGGCCGTAGATCTGGGCGAACTCGCAGTTCACCACCGTGAGGCTCTCCTCCAGGAGTGCCTCGGAGATCGGGGAGCCGCCGTAGACGACCTTGCGCAGGGTGGTGAAGTCCCGTGCGCCGACGCCGGGTTCGCCGAGCATCATGCGGAGCATGGCGGGCACGACGCAGGCGGTGGTGATGCCGAGGTCCCGGATGAGGCCGACGGCCTCGCGGGCGTCGAAGGCGCGCAGCGCGACCACGGTCGTGCCCGCGTTGAAGTTCTGGGTGGCCCACCACAGACCGCCGACGTGGAATCCGGGGATGCCGATCAGTGCGATGTCTCCGGTGCGCCAGTCGATCCAGTCCAGTCCCTCGCTCGCCAGGGCGTCCCGGATCGCGAAGAAACTGCGGTGGGCGAGGACGACACCCTTGGGCAGTCCGGTGGTACCGCTGGTGTAGAGGTGAGCGACCGGGGTGTCGGGGGTGACGTGCGGCACCGGGCCGATGTCCGGACGCGTGTCCGGGTCGGTGTCGGGGTGGGCAGCCAGGTCGGTGTCCGGGTGGGACGCCTTCCAGGCGGAGAAGCCGTCATTGAGCGCGACGATCGTCTCCGGAGGCGCACCCGGCATCCGCTCGACGGTCGGCCCGAACTCGGCTTCCAGAAAGAGCAGTCGGGCCCCCGAGTCCTGGAGGATGTGACTGACCTCGGGCGCGGCGAGCCGCCAGTTGACGGGGACGAGGACGGTGCCGCTCTTGGCGCACCCGAACAGCACCTCGTAGTAGTGCTCCGACTCCTTGCCGAGGTAGGCGACCCGGTCGCCCGGTCCGAGTCCGGCGGCCCGGAGGGCGTGGGCGATGCGATTGCTCTCGCTGTGCAGTTGCCCGTACGTCAGTGTGCGGCCCTCGCAGAGCACGGCGGGGGCGGTGGGCCGGTGCTCCGCGTGGAAGCTCGTGGTCTGGACGAGCGTCCGGAGCTGTGGGTGGTGGAGTCTGTCCGTGGTCATGCAACTCTCGTCTCGTGTCACTCGTGTCTTGTCGTGTCACTCGCGTCATGTCATGTCGTGTCAGGGGACGTTGACGAACGCCAGGACCGCCTTGCCGTCGCACCGGCCCGATGCGGCGTCCCAGCAGCGGTAGACGGTCTCCGCGTGCAGGAACGGGGAGCCGCCGGCCGGAACACGCCGGGTGACGGACCGGAATTCCATCTCCCCCGAAAAAGCACGGGGATTGACCGGACGCCGGAAATTCGCGGCGAACCGGGCGATGAGAATGTCGGGGAGCTGATGCTTCCAGAAATCGTCCAGCGTCCAGGACTCGAACCCCGCCAGCAGCCCCTCTTCCACGGACTTGGCGACGAGGTAATACATCATCTGGTTGTAGCAGATGTTCACCTCGACGGAATTCAGATGCCCTGTGTCGTTGATGTAGCACGACTCCGGGATCGCGAACTCGCAGCGGGCGGACGTCTGTCCGGCGCCTTCGGACACGACGACGGCCGAACGCAGGTATTTGCAGTGGTCCTTGTAGGGCGCGAGCACCCGCGCCAACAGGTCCTCGTCCGTGGGGTGCTCGGTCGCGAGGAGGGTTGTCATGCCGCCTCGATTCCGTCGTGGAGTTTGCGCTCGTCGTGCACGGTGACGCGGAAGGAGACGGTCGGTTCGGGTGTCGTCGTGTGCCGGGCGCGGTGGACGAGGCTGCGGTTGTCCCACACCAACAGGTCGCCCTGCTCGAAACCCTGCAGGTGGATGTTGTCGTGCTCGAAGGTCTCGTCGAGCTGGCCGGTGGCCTCGAACAGGCGCTTGAGCAGCTCCTCGTCGAGCGGCTCGCCGTCCCGGTCCTCGATGCCGACGGTGAATCCCTCACTGAGATAGAGGAGGGTCTCGCCGGTCATGGGATGGGTGAAGGTGGTCGGCTGCGTGACGGCCGGGGTCTTCCGTTCGACCTCCTCGATGATCTCGGAGATCGGCCGGTAGACGTCATGGGGACGGATCTTGAAGTACTTGCGCACGGAGTGCCGGCAGTACGTTCCGTCGATCTCCTTCTTGAGCTCCTCGGGCAGTCCGTCGTAAGCCCGGCCCATGTCGATGAAGTACGTGCCCCTGTTCTGCGCCGGAATCACCTGGGGGTATATCAGGGTGATTCCGAAGGGGTCCGGCATGAACTGGTAGTCGGCGTGCCAGAACTTGCCGGTCCTCGGCACGCCTATCTGCTGTCCGTTCTCCGGAACATTGGAGGAGACGAATATCTCCCTGACCTCCGGGTGGTGGTACATGGGCTCGTAGTAGGTCTCCGGGCGGCCCAGTCGCCTGCCGAGTGCGAGGAACGCTTCGGGAGAGAGGTCCTGTCCCTTCAGGACGGCGATCTTCTTCGTGTAGACGGCGTTCTTGAGGACGTCGATGTCGGCGTCGGAGGCGTCGGTGTGGTCGAACCCCTCGACGATCACGCCGATCGCGTCGCCGGGCTGGTCTTGGATGTGCATGGGTTGCCTTTCTCGGGAGATCGGCCGGAGCACCGGCCGACTGCTCGTGGACGCTGCTCAGGAGGTGGTGATGTCCGTCGTCCGACGGCGGGCGAACAGCGCGAGTGCGCCGCAGCCGATGCCTGCCGCGACGACGAGGACGGCGGTCCGGATGCCGTCGAGGAGGGCCGGGCCGGAGGCGTTCTGCCCGATGCCGCCGGCCGTCGCGACCAGTACGGCGAGGCCCACGGCACCGCCGACCTGCAGGGCGGTCGAGGCCATTCCGGAGGCCACGCCCTGGTCACCGGGGGCGATCCCGGCGGACGCGGCGATCCACATCCCCGTCCAGGCGGCTCCTTGGCCGAGGCCCAGCAGGACGATCCCCGGCAGCAGCGCGGGATACGAGCCGTCCGAGGTCAGCGCCGGAGCCAGTGCCACGGCTCCGGCGGCGCCCAGCGTCATCCCACCCACCAGCATGCGGCGGACGCCGAAGACGGACACGGCACGCTCACCGGCCTGTGTACCGACGGCGACCACGAGGGCGGGGACGAGGAACGCGAGCCCGGTGGCGGCGGCACCGTATCCCTGGACCGTGCGGAAGTAGAGAGTCAGGAAGTACGGGACCGCACTGAAGGTGGCACCGAACAGGGCGGCGATCCCCATGGCGGTGAGCAGCCCGCGGTGGCCGAGCAGCCTTGCCGGGAGGAGCGGATCACGGGACCGGCGCTCCACCACGGCGAAGAGCGTCAGCAGGCCGAGGGAGAGCGCGGCGCTCACAAGGACCGTGGGAGCCCCCCAGCCCTCGGCGGATGCCCGCACCAGTACGAACACCAGGAGGGTGATGCCGCCCGTCGCGGTCAGCGCACCCGCCGCGTCGAAGCTCCGCGAGCGGTCCCGCGGTCCGTCGGCGGGGAAGAGCAGCCGTCCGGCCACCGCGAGCGCTCCCGCCACGGGCACGTTGACGAAGAACACCGACGGCCAGCCGAACGCCTCCACCAGCACCCCGCCGAGCAGCGATCCGAAGCACAGCCCGCCGGCTCCCGCGGCGCCCCAGACCGCCAGGGCGCGGTTCCGGTCGCGCCCCTCCTCGTACAGGGTGCCGATCAGGGACAGTGTCGCGGGGAACAGCAGGGAACCGCCGATGCCCTGGACCGCCCGGACGGCGACCAGTACGCCGGGTGACTGGGACAGGCCGCCCACCAGGGACGAGCCCGCGTAGAGCAGCGCCGCGACGACGAACATACGGCGCCGGCCGAGGAGGTCCGCGGCCCGGCCGCCCAGCAGCAGGAAGCCTCCCGTGGCCACGACGTAGGCGCTCACCACCCACTGGAGATCGTGGTCGGAGAAACCCAGCCCGGCGCCGATGTCGGGCAGGGCGACGTACACGATGTTGTAGTCGAGCGAGATGACGAGCTGCCCCAGTGCCAGCACCGCCAGCGGAAGTCCGAGCGCATTGCGCATCACTCGCCCCGTACGAGCCGGCGCACCTCGGTCACGAGGGCCTCCAGCGCCCGGCGTTCCGGAACGGTGGTCTCCGGATGCCAGAGGTCGATGAGCAGACAAGTTCGCGGTGCGGTGCCTTCGTTGCGCGCCTCGTGCTCGAACGAGTAGTCGAAGAGCAGACACTTCCCCTCCTCCCACGAGCGGGTTTCTCCCGCGACCGTGATGCCGCACCCGTCGGGGACGTCCACGGCGAGATGCAGATTGATGCTGAAGTTCCACAGGTCGCAATGGGGTTCGATGACGGCGCCGGGCAACAGTGTGGAGAAATGGCATTCCAGGAGGGGACACAGGATTCCCGTGTCCACGGCGAAGTCCTTGAGGACCCGGTACGCGGTGGGTGCGATACCGGCCGATTCCTCGACGAGGCCGCCGTCGCGGAAGAGATGGAGTGCCTGCCAGTTCCGCTGGCGTGTCAGATAGTGCTCGTAGTCCGAGAACACCTCGCGGCGGGCGGTCCATGCGGAACCGAACTCCTTCCTGATCGCCCGATGGCTGGCCTCCAATTCGCGCACCACGGGGGCCAGTTCCGGGTATGCGTAGGGATCGTGCCAGGGCGTGGGAGAGATTCCCGGCATGACCCACTTGGCCGCCTTCTGCAGTGGATGCCTTTCACCTCTGCCCGCCGCCAGCATCTGCTCGACCCGGTCGATCGAATCCTTTCCGGACTCGGCTCTGATCGCGGCGAAGGCGTTCTCTATTTCCGGTGTCACACGGTTCTCCATGTCCCGCGTCCCGTCCCGCCGACGACCTCACGCGGTGGCCGGCGGGACGGGTCTGCGCTTTCACCTCAGTAGTCGGTCAGCGGTGCGCGGGAGTTCCCGGGAATTCCCAGGAATTCACGGACGTTCGCGGGAGTTCGCGGGAGTACTCATCCGGCCGTGGTCTCCGGGAGGCGCGGTTCCTCTGCCTGGGCGAGAAGTTCGACGAGGGTCGCGCGGGCCCGGGCCACCCGTGAACGGATCGTCCCGACGGCACAACCGCTCAACTCGGCGGCCTCCTCGTAGGCCAGTCCCACCAGTTGGGTGAGGACGAACGCCTGGCGTCGCTCGGGCGCCAGCGCGTCCAGCAGGTCGAGCAGCGCCACGCCCTCCTCGAAGCCGGGCAGTCCGCTCGGCCGTGCCCGGTCGGCGCAGGCCGTCCAGTCGTCCGTGTCGGCCGGCCGCGGCCGTGCGGCGGCGTACCGCAGGCTGTCGACGACCGTGCGCCGGGCGATGGACAGCAGCCAGGTACGTGCCGACGAGCGCCCCTCGAACCGGTGCAGACTGCCCAGCGCCCGCAGGAAGGTGTCCTGCACCAGATCGTCGGCCACCTGATGGTCGGCGCCGACGTGGGTGAGGTAGCGGACGACGTCCGGACGCAGGGCGCGCACGAACCGGTCGACGGCATGGGGGTCGCCTCCCCGGGCGGCCAGCGCCCAGGCGGTGGCCGCCTCGTCACGCGACTCCGACGTGCCGGGTTCAGCCGTGTCAGGTTCAACCGTGCCGGATTCCGACGTGCCGGGTTCAGCCGTCACCGGCCCGGCCGGTCCACGACCGCGTCACTCCGCACGGTTCCGCTGCGCTCGAAGTGCAGGGTGAACGTCACGAGGTCGCCGATCCGCCAGTCCGCGTTCACCGGCACGATCACGTCGAGGCTGTTCGGGGACATGGAGATGCTGTCGCCGGCCGCTACCGGGACCGAGGTCACCGTCCGCGCGGAGGCCGAGCGGGCGCCGGTCATGCGATGGCGGCTGAGGGTGGTGGCGCCCCCGGTCTCGGTGAACGTGACCTTGAGCAGCCGGTCCGCCGAGCCTCCGGTGTTGGTGATCCGGAAGAAGGCCGCCGTCTCCGGGGTGTCACCGGTGGGCAGGAACAGGCGTCCGCCGGTGACCGCGATCCGGGCCGGGCTGCCCGCGTTGCCGAGGACCGTCCACATGCTCAGACCGCCGAGGGCGAGGACGGACACGGCGACCGGCGCGAGCGCGGCGAGCAGGGTGTCGGCGAGCCGGCGGCGGGTCGGCCGCCAGAGGGCCTGGTCGGTCGTCATCGGGTACGCCTCCGGGCGGCGGGTGAGGGCTGCCAGGCGCGCAGGCGCAGGCTGTTGGCGACGACCAGCACCGAGCTGGCCGACATGGCCGCCGCGGCGAGCATCGGGTTGAGCAGGCCGACCATGGCGAGCGGCACGGTGACGGCGTTGTAGCCGAAGGCCCACACGAGGTTGGCGCGGATGGTGCCCAGGGTGCGGCGGGCGAGCAGGATCGCGTCCGCGAGGGCCTCGATGTCGCCGCGCACCAGCGTCACGTCCGCGGCCCCGATGGCCACGTCGGTGCCGCTGCCCATGGCGATGCCGAGGTCGGCACCGGCCAGCGCGGCGGCGTCGTTCACCCCGTCACCGACGACCGCGACCCGGTAACCCTGCTCCTGAAGGTCCCGTACGAGGTCGGCCTTGTCCTCGGGTGTGCGGCGGGCGTGCACCTCGTCGATCCGCAGGGCGGACGCGACGGCCGTGGCGGGCGCCTCCCGGTCGCCGGTCGCGAGCACGGGGCGCACCCCGAGCCGGCGCAGCCGCTCGACGGCCCGGTAGCTGCCGGGCCGTACGACGTCGCCGATCGCGATCAGGGCTTCGACCGTGCCGTCGACCCGGACCGTCACGGGTGTGTGGGCGGCGGCCTCGGCCGCCGACAGGGCGTCCGCGAGCGCGGCGGGCAGTTCGTCGTCCGGGGCGAGTACTTCGACGAGCCGCCCCTCGACCCGGCCGCGGACCCCCCGCCCCGGCAGAGCACGGAACTCGCTCACCCCGAGCGACCCATGAACCTCGGGCGTTTCAAGCGCTTCCGGAACTCCCGCTCCTCCCGGCCGCTGTCGGCCCGCGGCCGACTCGCGCCGCGCGTACGCCGTGACGGCCCGGCCGAGTGGATGCTCCGAGCCCTGCTCCACGGCCCCCGCCAGCCGCAGCACGGCGTCCCTGCCGAGTCCGTCCGGTACGGCGGTGACCGCGGTGACGCTCATACGGCCGGAGGTGAGTGTGCCGGTCTTGTCCAGGACGACGACGTCGACGTGCTGCAGCCCCTCCAGCGCCTGCGGGCCGGTGACCAGCACGCCGAGCTGGGCGCCCCGGCCGGTCGCGGCCAGCAGCGCGGTCGGGGTAGCGAGGCCGAGCGCGCAGGGGCAGGCCACGACCAGGACGGCCACGCACGCGGTGACGGCCGCCTGCGCGTCGGCACCGGCGCCCAGCCAGAAGCCCAGGGTGGTCACGGCCAGTGCCAGCACGACGGGCACGAACGCACCGGCCACCGTGTCGGCGAGCCGCTGGGCGCGCGCCTTGCCGGTCTGCGCCTCGGTGACGAGCCGGGTGATACGGGCGAGCTGCGTGTCCGCGCCGACCGCCGTGGCCCGTACGAGGAGCAGTCCGCCGGAGTTGACGGCCCCGCCGACCACGGACGAACCGGGCCCGACCTCGATCGGCTCGGTCTCGCCGGTGACCAGTGACAGGTCCACCGCGGAACTGCCCTCCGCCACCGTCCCGTCGGTGGCGACCCGCTCCCCCGGCCGCACCACGAAGACCTGACCTGCGCACAACTCGGCGATGGGGACGAGCCGTTCGGTGCCGTCGACGCGGACCGCCACCTCCTTGGCGGCGAGTGAGGCCAGCGATCGCAAGGCCTCCCCGGTCCCGCGCCGGGCCCTCGCCTCCAGGAAGCGGCCCGCCAGGACGAACAGGGGTACGCCGACCGCCGCTTCGAGGTAGAGGTGCGGGACGCCGTCCGGGACGGAGGGCACGAGTGTGAACGGCATCCGCATCCCGGGATCACCGGCTCCGCCGAGGAAGAGCGCGTACGCCGACCAGGCGAAGGAGGCCAGTACGCCCAGCGACACCAGGGTGTCCATGGTCGCCGCGGAGTGCCGCAGACCGCGTACCGCGCGGGTGTGGAAGGGCCAGGAGCCCCACACGGCGACGGGTGCGGTGAGGGCGAAGCACAGCCACTGCCAGTTGCGGAACTGGAGTGCGGGCACCATCGACAGGACGAGTACGGGCAGGGCGAGCAGGGTCGTGACGATCAGCCGGTCGCGCGCCGACCTCGTGTCCTCGGAATCGTCGCCGTCCGCCGTTTCCCGCTGCTCGCCCCTGGGCGTGGGCGGTTCGGGTACGGCCGCGGTGTATCCGGCCTTCTCGACGGTCGCGACGAGTTCGCCTGGGCCGATGTCCGCCGGATGGGTCACGCGGGCGGTTCCGGTGGCCAGATTGACGGTCGCCGTGACCCCTTCCAGCCTGCCCAGCTTCTTCTCCACCCGGTTCACGCAGGCCGCGCAGGTCATCCCGCCGACGGTCAGATCGGTGGTGACCGGAGCGGCCACCGTCACCTGTTCCGCGCCCATCAGCGGTCTCCCTCATGCGTGTCGCCCATACCGCCCATGTCCCCGCTGTCCCCCATGTCGTCGCCGCCTCCGGAGCCGGTGCCGGGGTCCGTGCCGCTGCCGCTCGTACCGGTTGAGCCGTGCATTCCGGGTGCGACGGGTCCGGCGGACACCCCGGCGGCGTAGGAGGCCGTGAAGACGAGTGCCAGCAGCAGGAAGAAGCCGCAGAGGGCGGGCGGGGGTGCCGTTCTCCGCAGGAACACGGCCGCACCGCTTGCGGGGGATCGCCGGGGCTCGTCCATCAACCGCGTCTCCAGGTCACGTCGTACGGCGTCGCCGGGATCGCGCCGAACCGCCTCAGTAGTCGGGCCGGCCGCGAGCGGGGTTCCTCGGTGCGGCTGTGGCCCGCGTCACACGAGTGGCGGTTGTTCCGGGCGTGGCTTCAGAGGCGCGGAGACGTCCGGCGCCGGCGGACACGCCGGGGCTCCCGCAGCCGTGTCGCACGGTCCTCAACCCGGTGTGCCCGACCAGTGAGGGACGTCACCCGGGCCGCGAGGGGAAGGTCACAGTCCTCGCCTCTGCTGTGGCTCAAGCAATCTGCCCTAGCATCCGAGCATGACGGTCCTGCCCAACGACGGGCTCTCGCTGGCCGCCGAGTTTCCTTCCGCGACACATGAACAGTGGCGACGCCTCGTGGCGGGCGTACTGAACAAGTCGGGCAGGGAGGTCTCGGATGAGACGGCGGAGGCAGCCCTGTCCACCGCGCTGGAGGACGGGCTCGCCACCCGGCCTCTGTACACGGCGCACGACGAGGCCCCTGATCCCGGTTTCCCCGGCTTCGCGCCCTTCGTACGAGGGGGCAGGCCCGACGGGAGCACCGTGGGCGGCTGGGGCGTACGCCAGCGGCACACGACCGCCGACGGCGCCGCGGTCCTCGCGGACCTGGAGAACGGCGTCAGTTCGCTCTGGCTGGTCGTCGGCGAGGGCGGATTCCCGGTGTCGTCGCTCGCTCAGGCCCTCGAAGGCGTGCTCCTCGACCTGGCGCCCGTCGTCCTCGACGCGGGACGCGACACCGAGCCGGCCGCGCGGGAACTGCTGCGGCTGTACGGGGAGCGGGGCGTCGCCAAGGACGCGGCGCGCGGCAGTCTCGGCGCGGACCCGCTGGGCCACGAGGCGCGCAGCGGCGAGGCGTTGGACTTCGCACCGGCCGCCGTTCTCGCACGGCGGTGTGCCGAGGAGTATCCGGGGCTGCGGGCGCTGACCGTGGACGCGCTGCCGTACCACGAGGCGGGCGGCTCGGCCGCGCAGGAGTTGGGTGCTTCCCTGGCGACCGGTGTCGCCTATCTCCGGGAGCTGACCGAGGCGGGCCTGTCCGCCGAACAGGCCTGCGGACAGCTGGAGTTCCGGTACGCGGCCACCGCCGACCAGTTCCTCACCATCGCCAAGCTGCGCGCCGCGCGCCGGCTGTGGGCGCGGGTCGCCGAGGTGTGCGGGGCGCCGCGGGCGGGGGCGCAGGTGCAGCACGCCGTGACCTCGCCGGTGATGATGTCGCGCCGCGATCCCTGGGTGAACATGCTCCGCACGACGATCGCCACGCTCGCCGCCGGTGTGGGCGGCGCCGACGCCGTCACCGTGCTGCCCTTCGACCACGCCCTCGGGCTGCCGGACGCCTTCGCCCGCCGTATCGCCCGCAACACCTCGACGATCCTGGTCGAGGAGTCGCATCTGGCCCGGGTGATCGACCCGGCGGGCGGCTCCTGGTACGTGGAGCGGCTCACGGACGAACTCGCCCACGCGGGCTGGGAGTTCTTCCAGCGGATCGAGGGCCTGGGCGGTCAGGCGACCGCCCTGCGCTCGGGCCGTCTCGGCGAGGACCTGGCGAAGACCTGGGAGGCGCGCAGCGCGAAGCTCGCCAAGCGGCGCGAACCCATCACCGGGGTCAGCGAGTTCCCGAACCTCGGCGAGCGCGTTCCGCAGCGTGAGCCCGTACCCGAGCCGCCGTCCGGCGGGCTCCCGAAGGTGCGCCGCGACGAGGCGTTCGAGGTGCTGCGGGCCCGTTCCGACGCGCATCTCGCCGCCACCGGCAGCCGGCCGCGCGTCTACCTGGCCTCCATCGGCCCCGCCGCCGCGCACACCGCACGGACCTCCTTCGTCTCGAACCTCTTCCAGGCCGGCGGCATCGAACCCGTCACCGAGGGCGCCTTCGAGGACAGCGGGACCACCGAGGCGTGTCTGTGTTCCAGCGACGCGCTGTACGAGGAGCAGGCCGCGAGCACCGCCCGGGACCTCAGGGCGGCGGGCGCCGGGCACGTGTTCCTCGCCGGCCGTCCCGGGCAGTACACGGATGTCGACGCGTACGTCTTCGCGGGCTGCGACGCCGTCGCCGTGCTCTCCGCCACCCTCGACCGCATGGGAGTGTCCTGATGGGAATCCCCGACTTCTCCGGGATCCAGCTGGGGACCCCGACCGCCGAGGGCGGCCCCGACGAGTGGCGCACGGCCGTCAAGCACGCGACCGGCAGCGACGAGGCCTTCTGGGAGACCCCGGAGGGCATCGCGGTCAAGCCGCTGTACACCGGCCGTGACCTGGAGGGCCTCGACTTCCTGGAGACGTACCCGGGCGTCGCCCCGTATCTGCGTGGCCCGTATCCCACCATGTACGTCAACCAGCCCTGGACGATCCGTCAGTACGCGGGGTTCTCGACGGCCGAGGAGTCCAACGCCTTCTACCGCCGCAATCTGGCCGCGGGCCAGAAGGGTCTGTCGGTCGCCTTCGACCTGCCGACCCACCGCGGCTACGACAGCGACCACCCGCGGGTGACGGGTGACGTCGGCATGGCGGGCGTGGCCATCGACTCGATCCTCGACATGCGGCAGCTGTTCGACGGGATCCCGCTCGACAAGATGTCCGTGTCGATGACGATGAACGGCGCCGTGCTGCCGGTGCTCGCGCTGTACATCGTGGCGGCGGAGGAGCAGGGCGTACCGCCGGAGAAGCTGGCCGGGACCATCCAGAACGACATCCTCAAAGAGTTCATGGTCCGCAACACCTACATCTATCCGCCGAAGCCGTCGATGCGGATCATCTCCGACATCTTCGCGTACACCTCGCAGCGGATGCCCCGCTACAACTCCATCTCCATCTCCGGCTACCACATCCAGGAAGCCGGGGCGACGGCCGATCTGGAGCTGGCGTACACCCTCGCGGACGGTGTCGAGTACATCCGGGCGGGCCGTGAAGTGGGCCTGGACGTGGACGCGTTCGCGCCGCGGCTGTCGTTCTTCTGGGCGATCGGCATGAACTTCTTCATGGAGGTCGCCAAGCTGCGGGCGGCGCGCCTGCTGTGGGCGAAGCTGGTGCGGCAGTTCGACCCGCAGAACGCCAAGTCCCTTTCCCTGCGCACCCATTCGCAGACCTCGGGTTGGTCGCTGACCGCGCAGGACGTGTTCAACAACGTGACGCGTACGTGTGTGGAGGCGATGGCGGCGACGCAGGGCCACACCCAGTCGCTGCACACCAACGCCCTCGACGAGGCGCTCGCGCTGCCCACGGACTTCTCGGCACGCATCGCCCGCAACACCCAGCTGCTGATCCAGCAGGAGTCGGGCACGACCCGGGTCATCGACCCGTGGGGCGGCAGCGCGTACGTCGAGAAGCTGACGTACGACCTCGCGCGGCGGGCCTGGCAGCACATCGAGGAGGTCGAGGCGGCGGGCGGGATGGCCAAGGCCATCGACGCGGGCATCCCCAAGCTGCGCATCGAGGAGGCCGCGGCCCGTACGCAGGCGCGGATCGACTCGGGGCGCCAGCCGGTGATCGGCGTCAACAAGTACCGCGTGGAGACCGACGAGCAGATCGACGTCCTCACGGTCGACAACTCCTCCGTGCGCACCCAGCAGATCGAGAAGCTGCGGCGGCTGCGGGCGGAGCGTGACGAGGGCGCGTGCCGGGACGCGCTCGACGCGCTGACCCGGGCGGCCGGCGGCGAGGGCAACCTGCTGGAACTGGCGGTGCGCGCGGCCCGTGCCAAGGCCACCGTCGGGGAGATCTCGGACGCGCTGGAGAAGGTGTACGGGCGGCACGCGGGCCAGATCCGTACGATCGCCGGTGTGTACCGCAACGAAGCAGGCGAGTCCCCGTCCGTGGACCGCACCCGTACGCTCGTGGACTCCTTCGAGGAGGCCGAGGGCCGCCGCCCGCGCATCCTGGTCGCCAAGATGGGCCAGGACGGGCACGACCGCGGCCAGAAGGTGATCGCGACCGCCTTCGCGGACCTCGGCTTCGACGTCGACGTGGGCCCGCTGTTCCAGACCCCGGGCGAGGTGGCCCGTCAGGCGGTGGAGGCGGACGTGCACATCGTGGGCGTCTCGTCGCTGGCCGCCGGGCACCTCACGCTCGTACCGGCGCTGCGGGAGGAGCTGGCGGCGGAGGGCCGCGAGGACATCATGGTCGTGGTCGGCGGGGTGATCCCGCCACAGGACGTGCCGACGCTGCTGGAGATGGGCGCGGCGGCCGTGTTCCCGCCCGGGACGGTGATCCCGGACGCGGCGTACGACCTCGTGAAGCGGCTGTCGACCGGCCTCGGGCACGACCTGTGATCGAACTCGACACCTACGTCAAGGGCGTACTCGACGGGAAGCGGGCGCTGATCGCGCGCGCCATCACGCTCGTCGAGTCCACCCGGCCCCAACACCGTTCGCTGGCACAGGAGTTGCTCACCGAGCTGCTTCCGTACAGCGGGCGGGCGCGGCGGATCGGCGTCAGTGGGGTGCCGGGAGTCGGCAAGTCGACGTTCATCGACGCGTTCGGCACGATGCTGACGGGACTGGGTCACCGGGTGGCGGTGCTTGCGGTGGACCCGTCGTCCAGCCGTACGGGCGGTTCGATCCTGGGCGACAAGACCCGGATGGAGCGGCTGGCCGTCGATCCGGCGGCCTTCATCCGCCCCTCCCCCACCGCGGGCACGCTCGGCGGGGTGGCGAAGGCGACGCGTGAGTCGATCGTCGTCATGGAGGCCGCGGGCCACGACGTGGTGCTGGTGGAGACGGTCGGTGTCGGCCAGTCGGAGACCGCGGTCGCGAACATGGTCGACTCCTTCCTGCTGCTGACCCTGGCCCGCACCGGCGATCAGCTCCAGGGCATCAAGAAGGGCGTCCTGGAACTGGCGGACGTGATCGCCGTCAACAAGGCGGACGGGCCGCACGAACGTGACGCCAAGGCCGCCGCGCGGGAACTGGCGGGCGCCCTGCGGCTGATGCACGGCAAGGACGCGGCCTGGACGCCGCCCGTACTGAGTTGCAGCGCCCGCGAATCGGCCGGTCTGGACACCGTCTGGGAACGCCTGGAACAGCACCGTACGCTGCTCGACTCGACCGGCCGGCTCGCCGCCAAACGCCGGGACCAGCAGGTCGACTGGACCTGGACCATGGTCCGCGACGAGTTGCTGGGCCGCCTGCACGCCGATCCGGCCGTACGCGCCCTCACGCCGTCCCTGGAGGAACAGGTGCGCAACGGCGAGCTGACGGCCACGCTCGCCGCCGAGCGGATCCTGCGGGCGTTCAACGAGCCGGGAGCGGGCGACGGCGCGGGCTGACGGTCAGCGGGTCACGGTGTGCTGTCCCGTACGTCGAGGTGGGCCCACGGGTCGTCGACCTGCTGTGCCCCGGCCGCTTCCTCCTGGGCGGCCGCCTCGGCGGCGGCCTCCTTGGCGCGCTTCTTGAACGCCACGGTCCTGCGGGCCTTGGCGATGACCTCGTCGTGGTCCCAGCCGAAGGTCGCGGCGTCGAGCCGGGCGTTGAAGGCGGTCAGCAGCTCGGGGCTGATCGCCGCGAGCGCGGTGCGCAGCTCGGCGAGCGTCTGCGGTCCCTCGGCGAACTCGAACTCGTACGGGTCCGAGGATGCCTCTGAGCTCGGCTCGTGCGGTAGCGCGGACATGTGTGTGACCTCCGGTCGTGATGTCTTCACGGTACGCGGTGGATGTGGCTTCCGTGCAACCAGGACCGATCTCCGACGGTGTGCCCGAACCCTGTGCCGCGTCGCCCCGTGAGGGGTATGCCAGAGCGGTTTGCCGGAGCTACGTGCTCGCAAACGGCCTGGCCACGGGCCGGTGACGACCGCATCACGATGGCCTCCTCAGGAGTAGCCGGTCGCGTGGGCCTTCGTTGAACGTGCCATGACGATGTGTGACGAGGGCGGTCCCCCGGTTTTCTTCGCACGAGCACCGGCCGGGTCCTGGCCGGACGAAGGGGGCGACTGCCGTTGGTGCAGCATCCTCCTCGGCCCCGCCCCTGTCGCGGGGTCCGCTGTCCCGGGGTCCGCACCGGGCGAACACGGCCGCGCCCCGTCCGCCGAGTGGCGCACCGACGGCCTGCGGACCTGGCCGGAGCGGGTACGGCCGGTGATGCTGCCGCTGGCGGCGCTCACCGTGCTGGCCGTGCTGGCGCTGGCCGTGTGGGGCTGAGCAGGCGCGCGGCGACGGCGCCGTGCGGCGCGCGTCCGCCCCGCGCCCGCCGCGCCCACCGCGTCGCGCCAAGTGCCACGAAATGCCCCGCCGGGGCACGGCGACGAATTCCGGCCTTCCTGGGAGGGTGACAGAGGCCGCCGCTCCGGTCGGCGAGGGCGGCGGCCCCCGGCGCGCACGGCCCGCGGACGGTCCCACACCGTCCGACGCGGAGGCCTCCGTTTGCGGCCCGGCGCGTCCGCACGGCAGGGTTCGGGGGTGGCTACCTTGCTGATCGTGCACCACACGCCCTCGCCCCACTGCCAGGCGATGTTCGAGGCCGTCGTCGCCGGGGCGAACGACCCGGAGATCGAGGGCGTACGCGTCGTCCGGCGGGCGGCGCTGGCCGCGACGGCCGCCGACGTGCTGGCGGCCGACGGATATCTGCTCGGCACACCGGCGAACCTGGGCTACATGTCCGGCGCCCTGAAGCATTTCTTCGACCAGGTCTACTACCCCTGCCTGGACACGACCCGGGGCAGGCCCTTCGGCTACTACGTGCACGGGGGCAACGACGTCACCGGCGCGGTCCGGGGCATCGAGTCGATCGTCAAGGGCCTGGGCTGGCGGCGCTCGGCCGAGGCCGTGACCGTGACGGGCGAGCCGGACAAGGCCGACGTCGAGGCGTGCCGGGAACTGGGCGCGTCCCTCGCCGCCGGCCTCATGGACTGACCGTGGTGGTGTGCCTACGGCGTCACGGCGCGAGCAGCAGGCTGTCGCCGCGCTCCTTCGCGGCGGCGTAACGCCGGGCCACGTCCTGCCAGTTGACGACGGCCCACATGGCGTCGATGAAGTCGACCTTCTGGTTCTTGTACTGGAGATAGAAGGCGTGCTCCCAGGCGTCGAAGACCAGGACCGGCGTCGAGCCCTGCCCGACGTTGCCCTGGTGGTCGTAGACCTGCTCGACGATCAGCCGTCCGCTGAGCGGCTCGTAGGCGAGGACGCCCCAGCCGGAACCCTGGGTGGTCGCGGACGCCTTGGTGAGCTGCGCCTTGAAGCCGGCGAAGGAGCCGAACGACTCGGTGATCGCGTCCGCCAGCTCCCCCACACCGTCCGCGGCCAGGGGCTCACCGCCGCCGTCACCGGTCATGTTGTGCCAGTAGATGGAGTGCAGGATGTGCCCGGAGAGGTGGAAGGCGAGGTTCTTCTCCAGGCCGTTGATCGAGCCCCAGGACTCCTTGTCGCGGGCCTCCGCGAGCTGCTCAAGGGTGTCGTTCGCGCCCTTCACGTACGCCGCGTGGTGCTTGTCGTGATGCAGCTCGACGATCTGCGGGTTGATGACCGGTTCGAGCGCCGCGTAGTCGTACGGAAGCTCCGGGAGCGTGTAAACAGCCATGTCCAACATCCTTCGGACTTGTTATTGCAACCAGTATGCAGTTGCACGCTAGCAGCAGAAGGTGCGGGGCGTCGCCGATCAACACAGCGAGGGCCGGAGGGGTTTCCCCTCCGGCCCTCGCTCTGTCACGCTCCTCGGTCGGTACTCCCCGACCTCGGCGCCCGCTCTCAGTCCTCGCCCTCCAGGTCCCCCTCCGTCTCCAGGTACACCTGGCGCAGCGCCTCCAGCACCGCCGGGTCGGGCTTCTCCCACATGCCGCGGGACTCCGCTTCGAGCAGCCGCTCGGCGATGCCGTGCAGGGCCCACGGGTTGGCCTGCTGGAGGAACTCGCGGTTGGTCGGGTCCAGGACGTACGTCTCGGTGAGCTTGTCGTACATCCAGTCGGCGATCACGCCCGTGGTGGCGTCGTAACCGAAGAGGTAGTCGACGGTGGCGGCAAGTTCGAAGGCGCCCTTGTAGCCGTGGCGGCGCATCGCCTCGATCCACTTGGGGTTGACGACCCGGGCGCGGAAGACCCGGGAGGTCTCCTCGACGAGCGTGCGGGTGCGGACCGTCTCGGGGCGCGTCGAGTCGCCGATGTACGCCTCGGGGGCGGTGCCGCGCAGCGCGCGGACGGTGGCGACCATGCCGCCGTGGTACTGGAAGTAGTCGTCCGAGTCCGCGATGTCGTGCTCGCGGGTGTCCGTGTTCTTGGCGGCGACCGCGATGCGCTTGTACGCGGTCTCCATCTCGTCCCGGGCCGGACGGCCGTCGAGTTCACGGCCGTAGGCGTAGCCGCCCCACACCGTGTAGACCTCGGCGAGGTCGGCGTCGGTGCGCCAGTCGCGGGAGTCGATGAGCTGCAGCAGCCCGGCGCCGTACGTACCGGGCCGGGAGCCGAAGATACGGGTGGTGGCACGCCGTTCATCGCCGTGTTCGGCCAGGTCGGCCTGGGTGTGGGCGCGGACGAAATTCGCCTCGGCCGGTTCGTCGAGCGAGGCGGCCAGGCGTACGGCGTCGTCGAGCAGGCCGATCGTGTGCGGGAACGCGTCGCGGAAGAAGCCCGAGATGCGCAGCGTCACGTCGATACGGGGGCGGCCCAACTCCTCGTACGGGATGGCCTCCAGGCCCGTGACCCGGCGTGAGGCGTCGTCCCAGACGGGGCGGACGCCGAGCAGGGCGAGTGCTTCGGCCACGTCGTCACCGGCCGTGCGCATCGCGCTGGTGCCCCACAGGGAGAGGCCGACGGAGGTGGGCCAGTCGCCGTTGTCGGTGCGGTAGCGCTCCAGGAGGGAGTCGGCGAGGGACTGGCCGGTCTCCCAGGCGAGCCGGGACGGGACGGCCTTGGGGTCGACCGAGTAGAAGTTCCGGCCGGTCGGCAGGACGTTGACCAGACCGCGCAGGGGCGATCCGGAGGGGCCGGCCGGGACGAAGCCGCCGTTCAGGGCGTGCACGGTGTGGTCGAGTTCGGCGGTCGTCGCGGCGAGGCGCGGCACGACCTCGCGGGCGGCGAACTCCAGGATGGCGGCGACCTGTTCGCCCTGGTCGGTGGGGACTGCGGCCGGGTCCCAGTCGGCGTCGTCCATCGCCTGCACCAGCGCGCGGGCCTTCTCCTCCGCCTCGTCGGCGGTGGTGCGGGTCGCGGCCGACTCGTCCAGGCCGAGCGCCTCCCGCAGGCCGAGCAGAGCGGCGGCGCCGCCCCAGATCTGGCGGGCGCGGAGGATCGCGAGGACGAGGTTGACGCGGTCCGCGCCCTTCGGCGGGTTGCCGAGGACGTGCAGGCCGTCGCGGATCTGGGCGTCCTTGATCTCGCACAGCCAGCCGTCGACGTGCAGCAGGAAGTCGTCGAAGCCGTCGTCCTCGGGGCGGTCCTCGAGTCCCAGGTCGTGGTCCAGCTTCGCGGCCTGGATGAGGGTCCAGATCTGGGCGCGGATCGCGGGCAGCTTCGCCGGGTCCATGGCCGCGATCTGGGCGTGCTCGTCGAGCAGTTGCTCCAGCCGCGCGATGTCCCCGTAGGAGTCCGCGCGGGCCATCGGCGGGACCAGGTGGTCGACGAGCGTGGCGTGGACGCGGCGCTTGGCCTGGGTGCCCTCGCCCGGGTCGTTGACCAGGAACGGGTAGACGAGCGGCAGATCACCGAGGGCCGCGTCCGGACCGCACGCGGCGGACAGGCCGGCGTTCTTGCCGGGCAGCCACTCCAGGTTGCCGTGCTTGCCGAGGTGGATCATCGCGTCGGCCCCGAAACCGCCGTCCGCGTGCGCGGCGGCGATCCAGCGGTAGGCGGCGAGGTAGTGGTGCGAGGGCGGCAGATCGGGATCGTGGTAGATCGCGATCGGGTTCTCGCCGAAGCCGCGCGGCGGCTGGATGAGGACCAGCAGGTTCCCGCGCCGCAGGGCCGCGAGCACGATGTCGCCCTCCGGGTTGCTGCTGCGGTCGACGAACATCTCGCCGGGCGCCGGGCCCCAGTGCTGCTCGACGGCGGTGCGCAGCGACTCGGGCAGGGTCGCGTACCAGCGCTTGTAGTCGGCCGCCGGGATACGGACCGGGTTACGGGCCAGCTGCTCCTCGGTGAGCCAGTCCTGGTCGTGGCCGCCCGCCTCGATCAGCGCGCGGATCAGTTCGTCGCCGTCCCCGGAGACCAGTCCCGGGATGTCCTGCTCGGGCCCGAAGTCGTAGCCCTCGCCGATGAGCCGGCGCAGGATCGCCACGGCGCTCGCGGGGGTGTCGAGGCCGACGGCGTTGCCGATCCGGGAGTGCTTGGTCGGGTACGCGGACAGCACCAGCGCCAGCCGCTTCTCGGCGGCGGGGATGTGCCTGAGCCGGGCGTGGCGTACGGCGATCCCGGCCACCCGGGCGGCCCGCTCGGGGTCGGCGACGTACGCCGGGAGGCCGTCCTCGTCGATCTCCTTGAAGGAGAACGGCACGGTGATCAGGCGGCCGTCGAACTCCGGGACCGCGATCTGGCTCGCCGCGTCCAGCGGGGAGACGCCCTCGTCGCTCTCCTCCCAGGCGGTCCGCGAGCCGGTCAGGCACAGGGCCTGCAGGATCGGGATGTCCAGGCCGGTGAGGGCTCCCGCGTCCCAGGACTCGTCGTCGCCGCCCGCGGAGGCCTCGGCGGGCTTGGTGCCGCCGGCCGCGAGGACGGTCGTGACGATCGCGTCGGCCGCCCGCAGCTCCTCGATCAGCTCCGGCTCGGGGGCGCGCAGGGAGGCCACGTACAGGGGCAGCGCGCGACCGCCGGCGTCCTCCACCGCGTCGCACAGGGCGCCGATGAAGGCCGTGTTGCCGCTCATGTGGTGGGCGCGGTAATAGAGCACCGCGATGGTCGGGGCGCCGGGGATCTCGCGGGCCGTGCGCTCCAGCGGGCCCCAGGTGGGGGCGGGAGCGGGCGGGTCGAAGCCGTGGCCGGTCAGCAGGACCGTGTCCGAGAGGAAGCGGGCCAGCTGGTCGAGGTTGTCGGGGCCGCCGTGGGCGAGGTAGGCGTGGGCCTCGGCGGCGATGCCGATGGGCACGGTGGAAGCGGCCATCAGCTGGGCGTCGGGGGCCTGTTCGCCGGTGAGGACGACGACCGGGCGGCCGTCGGCGAGCAGCAGGTCGAGGCCGTCCTCCCAGGCGCGCAGACCGCCGAGGAGGCGTACGACGACGAGGTCGGCGCCGTCGAGGAGGGCGGGGAGGGCGTCGGTGTCGAGGCGGGCCGGGTTGGCGAACCGGTAGGGCACCGGACCATCGGCCGCGCGAGCGCTGAGCAGGTCGGTGTCGGACGTCGACAGCAGGAGGATCATGTGGCGTCGGGCCTTCCTCGGGGTCCGCGCCCCGGGCGGTGGTGGACTGGGTCTCCCCGTGCTCACGCGCGAACTCGTGAGCTGGGGAAAGGGAGTTCCTGGCTCACCCGGATTCTCTGGCCGGGCTCACAGTGGCGGGACCGCGCCGGCTTCGCACCGGCTTCCTCCCCTGTCGCCGTGGTGGCGGTGGCGGATCGGATGATCCACCGAAAGGAATAGTAAGGGGCGGGGAAAAAGGGCGGGGCATACAGCCTGCGGGAACGTAGGTATGCTCGCCGCCATGTCCTCGGCTGCCCTCCGTCCATCGTCCCAGGCCACAGCGGTCTCACGGGACCGCGGTGACGCCTGCCCGGGGACCCTGCGGCTGCATGCGGCGGACGACGGGGCGCTGGCCCGCGTCAGGATCCCCGGCGGTGTGCTGACCGTCCGCCAGGCCGAGGTGCTCGCCGACGCGGCACAGCGCCTGGGCGACGGTGACGTGCATCTCACCTCGCGCGGCAACGTACAGCTGCGGGGGCTGGCGGACGGGTGCGGAGCCGCACTGGCCGAGTCGCTGACCGCCGCCGGGCTGCTGCCCTCGCGCGGGCACGAGCGGGTCCGCAACATCGTCGCCTCCCCGCTGTCCGGTCTCGACGCCCGGGGCTTCCTGGACGTACGGCCCTGGCTGTCGGCCCTCGACACCGCGCTGTGCGCGAGCGAGGCGGCGCAGGCGCTGTCGGGTCGGTTCCTGTTCGCGCTGGACGACGGGCGCGGGGATCTGGCCGGACTCGAAGCCGACGTGACGGTACGGGCCACGGCGGACGGCGGCGCACAGCTCGCTCTCGGATCGGCGGCCCAGGCACTGCACGTGTCCGCCGAGGACGCGCCACGGGCCGCGCTGGCGGCGGCGGAAGCGTTCCTGGAGGCCGAGCGGGCCGGTGGGACACGTGCCTGGCGGGTGGCCGAGCTGGCGCTCGCGGACGACGAGTTGACCGCCCTGGTCGGTCGCCGTCTGACCGCGGAGGGCATGGCCCACGAGCGGCAGGTACGGGAGACCGGCCGCTCGGAGGGCCCCCTGCCGGGAGTTGTCGGGGACGCCTTGTCCGTGCACGTTCCGCTGGGCCGCTTCTCGGCTCCGCAGTGGCGGGAGTTGACACGGGTCGCCCTCGGGGAGCTGCGGCTGACCCCGTGGCGCGGTGTGGTTCTTCCCACTCCGGGGACGACCGCCGCGCAGCGGACCGAGGCACTGGCCCGCCTCGCCGCCGTCGGCCTCGTCACCGATCCCGACTCGCCCTGGCTGCGCGTCGGCGCGTGCATCGGGCGGCCGGGCTGCGCCAAGTCGCGGGCCGACGTACGGGCGGACGCGACCACCACGCTCGGCGCGGTCGACGAGGTGAACCACCGGAGCGGCCTTCCCCTGTACTGGTCCGGATGCGAGCGCCGCTGCGGGCACCCGCGGGGCGAGCGGATCGACGTCGTCGCCGCCCCCGAGGGGGGTTACCGGCTGTCCGTCGCCGCACCCGGTCACGACGAAGCACGCACGGTCTCCCTGGACGCCCCTTCCCGTCTCGCCGCCGCCCTGGCGGAGATCACATGAACCTGAGCCCGAATCCGAGCCCGATTCCGAGCCCGACCCTGAGCCGTATGACGACCGAGAGCAGTGAGAAGAACACCGTGACCACGTACGACTACGAGAAGGACGGCGCGGCGATATACCGCCAGTCCTTCGCCACGATCCGCGCGGAGGCGGACCTCGCGGCGCTGCCCCCCGACGTCAGCCAGGTCGCCGTACGGATGATCCACGCCTGCGGAATGGTCGACCTCGTACGCGACCTCGCCTTCACCCCGGACGTGGTGTCGCGGGCCCGTGCGGCCCTGCGCGCCGGTGCGCCGATCCTCTGCGACGTCCAGATGGTGGCCAGCGGGGTGACGCGCAAGCGGCTGCCCGCGGACAACGACGTGCTCTGCACGCTGTCCGACCCGTCCGTCCCGGAACTGGCCGCGAAGCTGGGCACCACGCGCAGCGCCGCCGCGCTGGAACTGTGGCGCGACCGTCTTGAGGGTTCCGTGGTCGCCATCGGCAACGCCCCCACGGCCCTCTTCCGTCTTCTGGAGATGATCGAGGAGGGCGCGCCCCGTCCGGCCGCCGTCATCGGCGTCCCGGTCGGCTTCATCGGCGCCGCCGAGTCGAAGGACGCACTCGCCGCGCACCCGTCCGGTCTGGAACACCTGGTCGTACGCGGCCGTCGCGGAGGCAGCGCCCTGGCCGCCTCCGCTCTCAACGCGATCGCGAGCGAGGAAGAGTGAACGGCGAGAACGGCATGACCGGCAAGCTGTACGGGGTCGGGCTCGGCCCCGGCGACCCGTCCCTGATGACCGTGCGGGCCGTCGAGGTCATCGCCGAGGCGGACGTGATCGCCTACCACAGTGCCCGGCACGGGCGGTCCATCGCCCGCTCGATCGCGGCGAAGCACATACGCGAGGACCACATCGAGGAGCGGCTGGTCTATCCGCTCACGGTGGAGACCACCGATCACCCCGGCGGCTACCAGGGCGCCATGGACGAGTTCTACGCCGAGGCGTCGGCCCGGCTCGCCGCGCATCTCGACGCGGGGCGCACGGTGGCGGTCCTCGCCGAGGGCGATCCGCTGTTCTACGGCTCGTACATGCACATGCACAAGCGGCTCGTCGACCGTTACGACACCGAGGTCGTCCCCGGTGTCACATCCGTGTCCGCCGCCGCGGCCCGCCTCGGCACCCCGCTCGCCGAGGGCGAGGAGGTGCTGACCATCCTGCCGGGCACCCTGCCCGAGGAGGAGCTGACCGCGCGGCTCGCCGCGACGGACGTGGCCGTGGTGATGAAACTGGGCCGTACGTTCCCCAAGGTGCGGCGCGCGCTGGAGAGTTCGGGGCGGCTGGACGAGGCCCGGTACGTCGAGCGGGCCACCATGGACGGGGAGCGCGTCGCCGGACTGGCCGACGTGGACCCGGAGTCGGTGCCGTACTTCTCGGTGGCCGTGCTGCCCAGCCGGGTCGACGCCGAGCGGCCCGTACGGGAGCAGGGCGAGGTCGTCGTGGTCGGCACCGGGCCCGCCGGACCGCTGTGGCTGACCCCCGAGACGCGGGGCGCCCTCGCCGCCGCCGACGACCTGGTCGGCTACACCACCTACCTCGACCGGGTACCGGAGCGGGCCGGGCAGCTCCGGCACGGCTCGGACAACCGGGTGGAGGCCGAGCGCGCCGAGTTCGCGCTCCAACTGGCCCGGCGGGGGCGGCGGGTGGCCGTCGTCTCCGGCGGCGACCCGGGCGTCTTCGCGATGGCGACCGCCGTGCTGGAGGCCGCCTCGCAGAAGGAGTACGAGGACGTCCCGGTGCGGGTGCTGCCGGGGGTGACCGCGGCCAACGCCGCCGCCGCCCGCGCGGGCGCACCCCTCGGCCACGACTACGCCACCATCTCCCTGTCCGACCGGCTCAAGCCGTGGGAGGTCATCGCCGAGCGGCTGCGCGCGGCGGCCTCGGCGGATCTGGTGCTGGCGCTGTACAACCCCGGCTCGCAGAGCCGTACCTGGCAGGTGGGCAAGGCCCGCGAGCTGCTGCTTGAGCACCGGGCCCCGGACACGCCGGTCGTGGTCGCCCGGGACGTGGGCGGCGCGGGCGAGCGCGTACGGATCGTGCGGCTCGTCGACCTGGACCCGGCTGAGGTCGACATGCGGACGGTGCTGCTGGTCGGGTCCTCGCAGACTCGGGTTGCCGTGCGGCGCGGGGGTTCCGAGGAGATCGTCTGGACTCCCCGGCGGTATCCGGAGGGATGAGCCTTGGCCGCGGTGCAGCCGGCTCGGTGTGGTGAGTCGGCTGCGGGTGCGTCGTGGCTGGGCGCGCAGTTCCCCGCGCCTCTTACGGGGCGCGCCTCATCCTGACCCAGTGGGCCGCCGACTCGGGGTCGGTGGCCACCTGGACGCCCTCTGGGGTCGGCGGCCTGCGGACCACCACCACCGGGACTCCCGCCTCTCGTGCCGCCGTCAGTTTCGGTGCCGTGGCACTGCCTCCGCTGTCCTTGGTCACCAGGGCGTCGATCCGGTGGTGGCGCAACAGGTCACGCTCGCCGTCGAGGGTGAAGGGGCCCCGGTCCAGCAGCACCTCCATGCGGGCGGGACACGGGGGCTCCGGGGCGTCGACGGACCGGACGAGGAACCACAGGTCGTCCAGGTGCGCGAACGTGGCCAGGCCCATGCGGCCGGTCGTGAGGAAGACCCGTCGGCCGAGTCCGGGCAGCAGCCGCGCCGCCTCCTCCAGCGAAGCGGCCTCGTGCCAGTCGTCGCCCTCGACCGGGGTCCAGCCGGGGCGGCGCAGCGCGAGCAGGGGAACATGGGCGGTGGCGGCGGCGCTCGCCGCGTTGAAGCTGATCGTTCCGGCGAAGGGGTGGGTGGCGTCGATGAGTGCGTCCACCGCGTGCTCGCGCAGCCACGCGGCCATCCCCTCGGCTCCGCCGAAACCGCCCACGCGGACCTCGCCCGGGGGCAGCCGAGGGCTGGCGACCCGCCCCGCCAGGGAACTCGTCAGTTCCAGGCCGGGGGTACCGTGCAGTAGCCCGGCCAGCTGTCGGGCTTCGGTCGTTCCGCCGAGTATCAGTACGTGCATGGAGATCCGGGTCCGTTCATGAACAGCGAAGAGCAGGGTGCCAGTGCTGGTGCGGGCGCCAGTGCCGGTGTCGGTGTCGGCGAGGCGAAGGGCGGGCGCGGGGCCCAACTCAAGCACACCGGGCTGCGGCCCGGCTGGACCACCGGCGCCTGTGCGACCGCGGCGACGACGGCCGCGTACACCGCGCTGCTGACCGGGGAGTTTCCCGACCCGGTGACCATCACGCTGCCCAGGGGGCAGACGCCGTCGTTCGCGCTCGCGGCCGAGGAGCTGACGGACACGTACGCGATGGTGGGGATCGTGAAGGACGCGGGTGACGATCCCGATGTCACGCACGGCGCGCTGGTACGGGCCACGGTCCGGCGGCTTCCCGTGGGCGCCGGGGTGGTCTTCCGGGCGGGCCCCGGCGTGGGCACGGTCACCCGTCCTGGGCTGCCCCTGGCCGTCGGTGAGCCCGCCGTCAACCCGGTCCCCCGCCGGATGATGAGCGAGCACGTCGCCGAGGTCGCGGCCCGGCACGGCGGCACCGGCGACGTCGAGATCACCGTCTCCGTCGACCACGGCGAGGAGATCGCCCGCTCCACCTGGAACCCGCGGCTCGGCATCCTGGGCGGCCTGTCCATCCTCGGCACCACGGGCATCGTGGTCCCGTACTCGTGCTCGGCCTGGATCGACTCGATCCGGCGGGGTGTGGACGTGGCACGCGCGGCGGGGCGTACGCATGTCGCCGGGTGCACCGGGTCGACGTCGGAGAAGACGGTCGTCGCCGAGTACCGGCTCCCCGAGGACTCCTTGCTCGACATGGGTGACTTCGCGGGCGCGGTGCTCAAGTACATCCGCCGGCATCCCGTCGACCGGCTGACCATCTGCGGCGGCTTCGCCAAGCTGTCCAAGCTGGCCGCGGGACATCTGGACCTGCACTCCGCCCGCTCCCAGGTCGACAAGGGGTTCCTCGCCGAACTCGCCCGGCGCGGCGGGGCGGGCGAGTCGCTGGTCACCGAGGTGGCCGGGGCGAACACCGGGCTGGCCGCGCTCCAGCTGTGCATGGCGGCCGGGGTGCCGCTGGGCGAGCTGGTCGCGACGACCGCCCGTGACGAGGCGCTGGCCGTGCTGCGCGGGGCGCCGGTCGCGGTCGACGTGATCTGCATCGACCGGGCGGGCACGGTGGTGGGGCGCAGCACGGTGGCGTGAGCGCCGCACATGGCCGGCGCGTGCTCATCCGGCATCAGCAGTTATGACGGTCCCGCTCGGCCGAGTACAGGTGGCTGTCGCGGAACTGCTCCGCGCCCAGGGTCCGCCCGACCATGATGACGGCGGTCCGCAGCACGCCGGCCTCCTTCACCTGCCCGGCGATCTCGTCCAGCCTGCCGCGGATGACCAGCTCGTCGGGCCGGGAGGCGTAGGCGACGACCGCGGCGGGGCAGTCGGCGCCGTAGTGCGGAAGCAGCTCGTCGACGACCCGGTCCGCGTACCGGGCGGCGAGGTGCAGCACGATGAGCGCGCCGCTGCGGCCGAGGGTGGCCAGGTCCTCCCCCTCCGGCATGGCGGTGGCGCTGTGGGCGACGCGGGTGAGGATGACGGTCTGGCCGACGGTCGGCACGGTCAGTTCCCGCTTGAGGGCGGCGGCAGCCGCGGCGAAGGCGGGGACTCCGGGGACGACCTCGTACGGCACCCCGGCCGCGTCGAGACGCCGCATCTGCTCGGCCATCGCGCTGAACACCGACGGGTCCCCGGAGTGCAGCCGCGCCACGTCGTGCCCCTCCTCGTGCGCGCGGACCGTCTCGGCGGTGATCTCGTCGAGGTTGAGCTGCGCGGTGTCGATCAGCCGGGCGTCCGGCGGGCATTCGGCCAGCAGTTCACGCGGGACCAGGCTGCCCGCGTACAGGCAGACGTGGCAGGCGGCGAGCGTACGGGCGCCGCGCACCGTGATCAGGTCGGCGGCACCGGGTCCGGCGCCGATGAAGTACACGGTCATCTGTCTGCTCCTGCGGAATCATCGGCTGCGGCGGACTCGGCGGACGTCTTCCGCACGGGCGTCTGGAGAGGTTTCTGTACGGCCCACTGGGTCACCGGCATCGCCTGCCGCCAGCCGGTGAAACCGCCCACCGGCACGGCGTGCGCCACCGCGAGCCGTACCAGTTCGCCGCCGTGGCTCCGGTAGGCGTCGGCGAGCAGTGCCTCCGACTCCAGGGTCACGGTGTTGGCGACCAGCCGTCCGCCCGCGGGCAGCGCCTCCCAGCACGCGTCGAGGAGGCCGGGCGCGGTGAGCCCGCCGCCGATGAACACGGCGTCGGGCGGCGGGAGTTCGGCCAGGACGGCGGGCGCTGCACCGGTGACGACCCGCAGCGCGGGTACGCCGAGCCGGTCGGCGTTGCGGGCGATGCGCTCGGCCCGTACCGGGTCGCGTTCGACGGTGACCGCCCGGCACGAGGGGTGCGTACGCATCCACTCGATCGCGATCGAGCCCGAGCCGCCGCCGATGTCCCACAGCAGCTCGCCGGGTGCGGGGGCGAGCGTGCCGAGCGTGGCGGCGCGGATGTGCCGCTTGGTGAGCTGTCCGTCGTGCTCGTACGCCTCGTCCGGCAGCCCCGGTACGGCGCCGAGCCGCAGGGCGTCCGGGGCTCGCCGGCACTCGACGGCGACGATGTTGAGGGGGTCACCGGACGGGTGCGCCCAGTCGTCGGCGGTCGCCTCGGCCGTCGTACGTTCCTTCGCGCCGCCGAGTTGTTCCAGCACCCGCATCCGGCTGGGGCCGAAGCCGCGGTCGCGCAGCAGGGCGGCGACCTCGGCGGGGGTGGTGGCGTCCGCGCTGAGCACGAGGAGCCGTCGGCCGTCGTGCAGGGCGGCGGCGAGGCGGGCGGCGGGCCGGCCGACGAGGGTGACGACCTCGACGTCCTCCACGGGCCAGCCGAGGCGCGCGGCGGCATGGGAGACGGAGGAGGGGTGGGGCAGGACGCGCAGTGCGCCGCGTTCGGCGTCGGGCGTCTCGTCGAGCACCTCGGTGAGGGCGCGTCCGATGCCGTAGAACATCGGGTCGCCGCTGGCCAGCACGGCGATCCGGCGGCCGGAGTGCGTGGCGAGGAGGCCGGGGACGGCGGGGCGCAGGGGCGAGGGCCAGGTGATCCGTTCCCCGGCGCACTCCGGCGGCAGCAGGTCCAGCTGGCGCGCTCCCCCGATCAGGACCTCGGCGTCGCGAAGTGCCGTACGGGAGGGGCCCGGCAGGCCTTCCCAGCCGTCCGCCCCGATCCCGACGACGGTGACAGCGGTGGCGGCGGGCTGCGGTCCAGGTCGCGCGGGGATCACTGCTCGGTACCTCGGAATTCGGCGGCGGGTCTCGGGATGGAGCTCATGAACGGGTGTCGGGAGGGGCAACAGGAACGCACTTTACGGGGCGCCGACCTGCACACCTACGCTCGGGTACGCGGGCCGGGGCCGCCGTGGGCCTGTCATCGACAGCGTCTAAGCTCCAGGTCATGCGCGTACTGGTCTTGGAGGACGATCCCGATCTGGGGCCCGTCGTCGCGGCTCGACTGCGCGAGGCGGGGTTCGCCGTGGACCTCGCACGGACGCTGGCCGAGGCCGACCTGAAACTCGCGGTGAACGGCTACGACTGTGTCGTGGCCGACCGCTCGGTCCCGGACGGCGACTCGCTCACCCTGCTCGCCGCACACCGGCGCAGGGGTTCGGCGCTGCCCTTCCTGCTGCTGACGGCGCTGGACGCGGTGAGTGACCGGGTGGCCGGCTTCGAGCACGGCGCGGACGACTACCTGGTCAAGCCGTTCGCCTTCGCCGAACTGGTCGTAAGGGTGCGGGCGCTGTGCCGCAGGGAGCAGCCCGCGCGGTTGCCGGTCCTGCGGGCGGGCGACCTTGAGATGGATCTGCCCAGACGCCGTGTGTCCCGCGCCGGGGTGCTGCTCAGCCTCTCCGCCAAGGAGTTCGCGGTGCTGGAGGTGCTGATGCTGCGCGCGGGCCAGGTGGTCACGCGCACCGAGCTGATCGAGAGCTGCTGGGACGAGGCGAGCGAGCCGATGTCCAACGTGGTGGACGTCCTGATCGGCCAGCTCCGACGCCGGCTCGGCCCGCCCGACCCGATCGGGACGGTACGCGGCGTCGGCTACCGGCTGGACGGCGCGGACCGGGAACAGGCCACAGGGACGCGGACGTGATACGCCCGCGCCGCCCGGCGGCCACGCCCTCCACCTCCTCCGCGTCGCCCGCCGTCGCCCGGCTGCGGCGTACCCGTCGGTCCATGACGCTGCTGTTCGCCGGGACGACCGCGGCCTGTCTCGTCGTACTCGCCACGGTCGCCGTCCGCATCGATGCCGAGTCCCGCCGGTCCGGCCTCGACCACGAGGTCGGCAGCCGGGCGGTCGGTCTGTCGCGGGCGGTCTGGTTCGACGACGGGGCGTTGCATCTGGAGCCGCTGCGCGAGGACGAACTCGCCCGGAGCGCCGAGGTGTTGGCCGTCCTGGAGGTCGCTCCGGGAGAGTCACCGTCGGTGTGGAACGTCGTTCCCGCCCGCACGGCGCTTCCCCGGGAGGACTGGCTCGACCATGTCTGGCGGGACGTCCTGGAGGAGCAGGAGACCGTCTCCGTCAGCGCCCCCTCAGAGGAGGGCGAGCGTCTGAGGTGGGCCGCGGCTCCCGTCTGGGACGGCGACCGGATCGGCGCGGCCGTACTGGTCGGCACGGCACTGGCGCGCAGCGAACACGATCACGACCTCCTCGTCCGCTGGCTGGCCCTCGGCTGTACGGCCCTGGTGTGCTGCGCGGCGGCCGTCGGCCATCTGCTGTCCGGCAGGGCGATGCGTCCCGCCCTCGTCGCGCTGGGCCGGCAGGAACAGTTCCTGGCCGAGGCCGCGCACGAACTGCGCACACCGCTGGCGACGTTGCGGCTGGTGGCGGAGCGGGACGGTTCCTCCGACCAGACGCTACGGATGGTGGACCGGCTGAGTCGCCTGGTCACCGGCCTGCTGAGCCGGGCCCGTACGGAAGCCGGTACGCAGCAGGTCGAGCTGGTGCCCCTGCGCCTCGATCAGCTGGTGGAGACCACGGTCGAGGAGCTGCCCGACCACGGGAGTGTCACGGTGACCTCCGAGGAAGCGGTGGTCGTGCTGGGAGACCCCGACCTGCTGGCCCAAGCGGTACGGAACCTGGTGGAGAACGCTCAGCGGCACGGGGGTCCGGCCGGGGCTCCGGTGGAGGTCACCGTGGCTCCGGGGCTCGTACAGGTCCGCGACCATGGAGTGGGCGTACCTCTCGCGGACCGGGAGCGCGTCTTCGCCCGGGGCGTCACCGGGGCTCCCGGCGCCGGGTCGGCACCACCTGCCGCAAGCGGGCCCGGAACCGTGCCGGTCCCGGAAACGGCGGCCGTCCCGGGCACAGGCGCAGGCCTCGCCATCGTCCGCTGGGTCGCCGAGCTGCACCACGGCACCGCCCACCTCGCGGACGCACCCGGCGGCGGCCTGATCGCCGAACTCCGGCTGCCGGAACACCCGCCCCGGACGCCCTCGACCCCGTAACCGTTCCCGTCCCCGTCCCGCATTTCACGTCCGCACCACGTCCCTGTTCCTGGCGCAGACCATGGGCATCGATCTGTCGTGGCAGCAGCAGCTGATCATGGTGGGCGTCATGGTGCTCACCAGCAAGGGCGCCGTCGGCATCGCGAGCGGGGCGTTCGTCGTGCTCGCCGGCACCGTCACCGCGGTGGGCCACATCCCGCTCGCCGCCCTCTCCCTGATCGTCGGCAGCGACCGCATCCTCAACGAGGGCCGCGTCTTCATCGAAGTCCTCGGCAACGCGGTCGCCACCATCGTGATCGGCACATGGGAGAAGGACCTCGACATCGACAAGGCCCGCTCGATCCTCAACTCCCTTACCGCGGGGCCCCCGTCGGCCGACACCGGGAGCACCGGGAGCGACACGGGTTCCGGCTCGGGCACGGTCCCCGCCGACGCCTGACCCGCGGTCGGTCCTCGTCCGACGACGGAGACCTCCCCCACCCGTCCTCATCTTCATCTCATGAAGGCTCCGGCAGGGTGGACGCATGAACTCTCCGCGCACCCCCCGGCTGCTGGTCGCCGCAGCCGCGGGACTCGGCACCCTGCTCCTCGCCGCGAGCCTGCACGGTCTGCCCTTCGGCGGCGACGGGCCGGGCTCCACCGAGGTGGCCATCAGGGTCGACCAGGTCGGCTACGCGCGCGGCGAGGCGAAAAGGGCCTACGTCATGGGGCCCGCGGCAGCACTCGCGGGAGCGCGCTTCAAGGTCGTCGACGCCGGGAACGACGACGTGGTCACGGCGGGGAGGCTCGGAGCCGTCACCGGCCGCTGGAACGCCAAGTACCCCTCGGTACGCACCATCGACCTCTCCGCGCTGAACACGCCCGGCACCTACCGCATCGTCCTGACCGGGAGCGCGGCCGGCCGCTCGCCCGCCTTCCGGGTGGCCGGGGCCCGCGCTCTGATGACCCCGCTCGTGCGCGACAACGTCCGCTTCCTGCAGGCGCAGCGCGACGGGGCCGATGTCCTCACCGACGGCCCCCGGAGTGCGCTGCGGCACGGCCCGTCCCATCTGGCCGACGAGGACGCGACGGTCTACGAACCGCCGGAGTACGACGAGGAGGGCACCGAACTGCTCGACGAGGAGCTGACTCCGGCCGGTGAGCGGGTCGACGTCTCGGGCGGGTGGTTCGACGCGGGGGATTTCCTCAAGTTCACCGGCACCACCTCCTACTCGGTGGCCGAACTCCTGCTCGCGCAACGTGACGTGCCCGGGATGACAGAGCTGTCCGACGAGGCCTCGCACGGCCTGGCCTGGCTGGACAAGATGTGGGACGGGGACAACGAGACCCTCTACGTACAGGTCGGCATCGGGGCGGGCAACGACGCCGTACGGACGGATCACGACGTGTGGCGGCTTCCGGAGGCCGACGACCGGCTCGATGTGTCGCCCGGTGACCCTGACTACACGATCAAGCACCGGCCGGTCTTCCGCGCGGCCGAGCCGGGCGAGGGGGTCAGCGCCAGTCTGGCGGGCCGGGTGGCCGCGGCCTTCGCCCTCGCCGCACAGCGCGCGGCCGGCACGGACCCCGAGCAGGCCCAGGAGTGGCTGGAGAAGGCCGCCGCCGTCTACGCCCTGGCCGACACCGCACCCGACCCCGACGAGCCGCCCCTCACCGCGATCCCGGGGAACTTCTATCCCGAGGACTCCTGGCAGGACGACATGGAGTTCGGCGGCGCCGAACTCGCCCTGGCCGCACGGGAGCTCGGGGACGACCGGGAGGGCGACTGGACCGACGACGCGGCCCGCTGGGCCGGGGCGTATCTGCGTTCCGACGTCCAGGGCACGCTGGGCGTCGCGGATGTCAGCGCCCTGGCCCACGTGGACCTGGCCACCGTCCTGGACGGCGGGCGGACGCACGGGATCGCGGCGGCGGACCTGTATGAGGATCTGCGGCGTCAGCTGGAGGACGGGGTCGACCGCGCCGGGGACGACCCGTTCGGGGCCGGTGCCGTCTACGACGACTTCGACGCCGTCCCGCACACCTTCGGGCTGGTGGCAACGGCCCGCCTCTACGCGAGGGCCACCGGGGACACGGAGTACGCGGCCTTCGCCGGCCGGCAGCGCGGCTGGGCCCTCGGCGCCAACCCCTGGGGAACCAGCTTCATGATCGGCGCGGGTGAGGTCTATCCGCACTGCCCCGAACACCAGTTGGCGAACCTCGGAGGCAGCCTCGACGGCAAGGGCGCCATCCTGCGGGGAGCGGTCGTCAACGGCCCCAACGCCGCCGCGAAACTGGAGGAGTTGAACAGCTTTCCCACGATGAAGAAGTGCACGGCCGCCCCGCCCGAAGGGGCTTGGCGCGACTTCGACGGCAAGGGCGCGCGCTACCTGGACGACGTGGGCGCCTGGCAGACCGTGGAGCCCTCACTGGACTTCACCACCACCGCCCTGCTGGCCTTCGCCCTCACCTCGCGGGCCGATGAACGGTAGCCGCACCGGACCCGTGAAATCATCGATCCGACGGACAGACCGGACACACCCGACAGGACCGTGATCTCCGTGAACGGCGAGGGACAGACATGACCTCCAGCCCGGAGTGGAAGTGGGACGACACCCTGTTCCTCGGCACGGCCGCCCACTACCAGCGGGGCAGACTCCCGTACGCCCCCGGGCTGGCGGACGCGCTCGCCGGGATCCTGGAACTCGACGGGCGGGGACGCCTCCTCGACGTGGGCTGCGGACCCGGCACCGTCGCCCTGGGCCTGGTGGACCTGTTCGGCGAGGTCGTCGGCGTGGACCCGGACAACGGGATGATCACCGAGGCCGCCCGGGAGGCCGCCGAGCGCGGGGTGGGCGGGAAGACGCGGTGGGTGCGGGCCCGGGCCGAGGAACTGCCCGCCGGACTCGGGACGTTCAGCGTCGCGGCCTTCGCCCAGTCCTTCCACTGGATGGACCGCGACCTGGTGGCGGCCACCGTAAGGGACATGCTCCGGCCCGGCGGGGCACTGGTGCACATCTCCGACCTGAAGACGGAGACCCGGAGCACCGACGGCCTGCCGCATCCGCCGGTGCCGTACGCGGCCCTGGAAGAGCTGGTGGGCGGCTATCTCGGGCCGGTCCGCCGCGCCGGCCAGGGGCTGCTGCCGCACGGGCCCCCCGGTGGCGAGGCGGCGGTGTTCGACCGGGCGGGATTCACCGGCCCCCAGCGGCATGTCGTCCCCGGCGGACAGGCTCTGGAGCGCACGAGTGACGACGTCGTCGCGGGCGTCTTCTCGATGTCGTTCTCGGCCCCGCACCTGTTCGGCGCCGGCCGGGACGATTTCGAGGACGACGTACGCCGCCTGCTGCGGACGACGTCCCCGACGGGCCTCTTCTCCGCACGCCAACCGGGCACGGAGATCCATGTCTGGCGCAAGGCTCCCTGAGCCGCAAGGCCTCCTGTGTTCCAGGGCGGCCCTAACCGCTGTGGGTGGCGCTGCGGATCGCCCGCCAGCGGCGGATGAAGAACCGCAGGAAGAGCGTCTCGCACAGTACGGCGTAGAGGAGTACGCCGCCCACGACGGCGAGGTCGTCCCGGAGGGTCGGGCTGGGCTCCAGCCGTCCGACCAGGAAGTAGCCGCCGAGGCTCTGGGCGAGCACGCCGGTGCTGAGGATGAACACCGCGGTGGCGATGTACGGGTACCCCATGTGCGTACCGGAGGAGACGAGCCGGGATTCCCAGCTGAGGACGTCTCCCGTGCCCAGAAGGCTGTTGATCCGGCGCTCGACCGCCGCGACGCCCTGACCGGCCCGCTGGGAGCGGTGGTACTCCCCCAGCCAGATCAGCAGGCTCGCCTTCGCGGCTCCCGGGACGAAGAACAGACAGGCCGGGATCAGGAAGCCCCGGGGCAGATCGGAGGTGATCATGGCGGCGGTGACGACCGCGAGGGAGGTGAACGCGAAGTTCATGATCTGGATGCGGTTGCTGATCGCCTGCAGACTCTCCGAACGCAGCGAGTTGTACTCCGCGAGCAGCGCCGTCAGAGCGGCATGATCCGCGGGGCCCGGAGCGGCGGAAGTGGGCCGTACGACGGGAATCGCCTTGCGTGGGGCAGGAGTTGGCGGGGATGGATCGGTCACCCTGTGATTGTGTCCAGCAACTCCGCGACCGACACACCGGACATGCCGCTGGACTCGTGACGGGACTCGTCACCGGAGTCGTGACGGGCTTCGCCAGCGGACTCGTCCTTGAACGCGTACTCGACGGTGCGGAAACCCAGCCCCCGGGCACGTGCCAGGTTGGCCCCGCGGTCCTCCACGAACAAGGTGGCGGACGGGCGGACGTGCTCCGCGGCGATCTCCAGAAGGCCCCGCCCGGGTGTGCTCTTGGAGACGCCGAGCCCGCTGGAGAGGAAGACCAGTCCCGGGTCGATCCACCGGTCCAGACGCAGCCGGTCCGCCTGCTTCGCGTACCAGAAGGACGTGTTGTTGGAGGCGATGCCCACCGGCCGGACTCCGTCGGCGGAGGCCGCGGCGAGCAGTGCTCCGGCGGCGGGGTTCGCCAGCAGCAGCTCCTCCTCCAGCTCCTTGACCAGCTGGGCGGGGATGTCGCAGCCCAACTGCCGGGACAGTTCGCTCCAGTACTCCGCCTCATCGGCCTCGCGCACACTGAACGTGCGCCAGCAGTGGCGGCCCGCCGCCAGTACGGCGGACCGGTCGAGCCCCAGACGGTCCCCGAGCCCCGCGCCCGGGGTCAGCAGCAAGGACTCCCAGGGGTCGCTGAACAGGACGTTGCCGAGGTCGAAGAGGATCACCGCCGGACGGCCGGCTTCCGCGGCACCGGGATGCGCGTTCACCTGCGGGCCCCCTTCGCTCTGTCGCAGCGGCTCACCAGGCCGCGGCGGACGGGAATCGCGACGCTAGCATGCCCACGCACCGCACCCCGGGCGGCCGACGGGAGCCGTCCAGGGGCCATGCCCCGCCCGTCACTCCGCTTCCGGCGTCCGCGTGCTTTCCCGTACGACCAGTTCGTACCCCGCGATGAGTCGTGTGTGAGGGGCCTCCGCGTCCGTGGTGATCCTGTGCAGCACGGCGTCCACGGCCAGTTCGGCGATCTCGCGTTTGTCCGGTGACACGGTGGTCAGCGACGGGACGCTGTAGCGGGTCTCCTGGATGTCGTCGAAGCCCACGACCGCCAGGTCCTGCGGCACGCGCAGGCCGTGTTCGTGCGCGGTGCGCACCGCGCCGGAGGCGAGCAGGTCGCTGAAGCAGAAGACGGCATCCGGGGGCTCGTCCAGGGCGAGCAGGATCCGCATGGCGGCGGCTCCGTCGGCACGGGTGAACTCGCCGGTGTCCGGGACGAGTCGGGGGTCGTGCGGCACCCCGGCGGCGTGCAGCGCGGTCAGGAAGCCGTGCATGCGCTGCACGGTCGTGGCATGGGCCCGGTCCGAGGGCTGGCCGATGACTCCGATGCGCCGCCGGCCGAGCTGGAGCAGGTGCTCGGTCGCCTCGCGCGCCGCCGCGGAGTTGTCGATCAGTACGTGGTCGGCCGGGATCTTGTACGACTGCTCGCCCAGCAGGACGAGGGGGACGCGGCGCTCGCGGTTGGCGAGCATCGTCTCGTCGAGGCAGAGCGGGCTGAGCAGCACGCCGTCGATGAGGGGGTCGCTGAGTCCGCAGGCGATGCGCAGTTCCTCGGCGGGGTCTCCCCCGGTGTCCTCGATGAGGACCGTGCAGCCGCGCTTCTTGGCTGCCGCGATGACCTCGGCGGCGAGTTCCGCGAAGTAGGGGGCGACCAGTTCGGGCACGGCCAGCGCGATGATGCCGCTGCGGCCGGTGCGCAGATGGCGTGCGGAGGCGTTGGGCTGGTAGTCGAGTTCGGCTATGGCGCGCAGCACCCGTTCCCGGGTCTGTTCCGCGACCCGGACCTCGCCCCGCACGACGTTCGAGACGGTCTTGATCGATACGCCCGCGCGCTCGGCGACGTCCTTGAGGCGTGCACCTGCCATGGTGGTCGCCCCTCCCTCCCCCGACTTCCTTCCGGCCGACGGCCGGCGACCGACGGCCGCCTTCCGCGTTGCTCCGTCACGCGTGTCGGTCCGGTGCGCTGCTCAGCGTAAGCCATGTTCCAACGTTGTAATGGCTTCGCTTACCAGTTGGGCGATATAAACCGATATGGCGTCGACAGCCCGTCGAACAGGAAGTTCGTGCAGAAGTGTTGACGCCACATTTCCCCGGGGATACAACGTTGTAACCGCCTGGACCCAGTGACCGAGCGGATCGGTTCGATCGCCCATTCCAACGTTGTATTCCTTGAGTTTTCCGCCGTGGAAGGACGCATGCCCATGCGGGACCGCACGCCGCACACCTCCCCGCCCGCTCCGTCCCGGCGCCGACTGCTGCGCGGCACCCTGTCGCTCGGTGCCGTCGCGGCCTCGGCCGCGGCGCTCGGCGGCTGTGACAGCACCCTCGCGCAGGGGTTCACCGGCGGGTCGCCCACCCCGGACCGGCTGAACTTCTGGAATCCCTTCACCGGCGGTGACGGTGAGCGGCTGCTCGCGATGCAGGCCGCCTACCGGGCCGGGCACAGGAAGACGGACCTGAAGTCGGCGACCTTCGTGTGGGGCAACCCGTACTACACGAAGCTCACCCTCGCCACGCTCGGCGACCGCCCGCCGCAGGTCGCCATCAGCCATCTGTCGAAGGTGCCGACGCTCGCCGAGGCGGGTCTGCTCTCCGAGATCCAGCCGGCCGATCTGGCCCGGCACGGGCTGACCGAGGACAAGTTCGACCCGCGGCCGTGGAAGAAGTCGCAGCTGGACGGGAAGCTGTACGCCATCCCGCTCGACACCCACCCCTTCGTGCTCTACTTCCGTACCGACATCGCCGAGAAGGCCGGACTGCTCGACGGCAAGGGGCGGTTGACGGACGTGGACGGGCCCGACGCGTTCATCGACGCCCTGCGCGCCGCGAAGGAGGTGACCGGGCAGTGGGGCGGTTCGATCGCCTCGGTGAAGGACGCCTCGACGCAGTTCCGGCTCTTCTGGTCGTTCTACCGGCAGATCAGCGGCGGCGATCTCGTCGCCGACCAGGGCAAGAAGGTCGTCATCGACACGGAGGCCGCGGCGGAGGCCCTCGCGTACATCCGCCGGCTCACCCAGGAGAAGGTCGTCCCGACGACCACCGACGGCCCGGGTGCCATCACGATGCTCACCACCGGCAAGGCCGGGTTCCTGATGGACGGCGTCTGGCAGGTCCTCACCGTCCAGGGCTCCAAGGTGAAGTTCGACATGCGGCCCCTGCCGCGGATCTTCGACGACGCGCCCTACGCCTGCGCCGCCGACTCGCACTCCCTCGTCCTGCCCAAGGCGCCCTCGGACTCGGCCCAGCGCCTCGACCTCTCCCTCGGTTTCATCGCCTCCCTGCTCGGGTCGAGCGAGCTGTGGGCGGAGGGCGGACACATCCCCGCCTGGCTGCCGACCCAGCGATCGGCGTCCTACAAGGCCCTCGAACCGCAGTCGCACTACGCCGCCGCCGCCAACGGGGCCGCCTACGACCCGGCCGCCTGGTACGGGGGCGCGGGCAGCAGCCTGCAGATCGTCATCGGCGACGCCGTGACCTCCGTGTTCACCGGAGCCACCAGCCCGACGGCCGGAGCCGCCCGGATGAAGCGCGAACTGCGTGAGCTGGCCGGCCGGCCCTCGCCCGTGTAGTCCGGCGCCCTCCACCCCTCGCACTGTCTTCATCACGGCCCGCATCGGGCCCCCGTACGTCGTGAGATCCCGTATGTCCTGACTGAAAGGGCCGTCCCATGGCCACGACAACCGCACCGACCAAGGCCCGAGGCAGAGGTGACCGCTGGGCCGGTCCGGGGATGCTGTTGCCCTTCTCCCTGTTCTATCTGCTCTTCCTGGTGGGGCCGCTGATCTACACCGTCGTGGCCGGCTTCTTCGACACCAGCCTGCTCAAGTCGGGCCTCGGCGACTTCGCCGGTCTCTCGAACTACTCGGCCGTGCTGGGCGACAGCGAGTTCTGGCGCACGCTCAAGAACACGCTGTGGTTCACCGTGCTGACCACCGTCCCCCTGGTGCTCCTCAGTCTGGTGCTGGCGATCCTCGCCGACCGCTTCGTCCGAGGACGCTGGTTCTTCCGCTTCGCCTTCTTCGCGCCCTTCGTGCTGCCGTCGGCGGTCGTCGCGCTCATGTTCACCTTCATCTACGCCGACCAGGTGGGCCTCGCCCAGCAGGCCGCGACCTGGGTCGGCGTGGACACCCCGCCGTCCTGGCTCGGTGACCCGGACTGGGCGATGATCTCCATCGCCGCCGCCACCGTGTGGTGGACGCTCGGCTTCAACTTCGTCCTGTACCTCGCCGGTCTGCAGGACATCCCGCGGTCCGTGCACGAGGCCGCGGCCATCGACGGAGCCGGGCCCTGGCAGCGCATCCGCCACGTGGTCGTGCCGATGCTCGGCCGCACCACGACCCTCGTCACGGTCCTCCAGGTCGTCGCCTCCCTGAAGGTCTTCGACCAGATCTACATGCTGACCAACGGCGGCCCCGACGGAAGCACCAGGCCCTCGCTCCAGCTCATCTACGACACCGGGTTCGTCGAGGGCCGCGTCGGCTACGCGTCGACCGTCTCGCTGCTGCTCTTCGTGGTGATCCTGCTGGTCTCGCTCGTCTGGTTCGCCCTCGTCCGCCGCGCCGAGAAGGAGCGCTGATCATGACCGCCACCGCCACACCGCCCGTGACCGAGCCGCAGACCCCCGTGGCCGAGCCGCGCCGGAAGTACGACGCAGAGCGTCTGTTCAACCGGGTGGCCCTCGGCGTCCTCGTCGCCTTCTCGCTGCTGTGGCTGGTGCCGCTCGCCTGGGCGCTCGCCACCTCGATCCGGCCCGCGCAGGAGGTCATCACCAACCCCACCAGCTGGTTCACGGCCCACCCCACCCTCGCCGCGTACGGGGACATCTTCGACGCGGGGAAGCTGCCCTACTGGTACGCGAACAGCTTCATCACCTCGATCCTGACGACCGTGCTCACGGTGGTGGCCGGCTCGCTCGCCGCCTTCGCGCTCTCGCAGACCCGCTTCCGGGCGCGCCGCGTCGCGTTCGTGATGCTCCTCGCGGGGATCATGATCCCGGGTCAGGTGCTGATGATCCCGCAGTTCCTGGCACTCCAGGAGGCGGGCCTGCTCAACACCTACTGGGGAGTCGTGCTTCCCCAAGTACCCAACGTCGTCGCGGTGTTCGTCTTCAAGCAGTTCTTCGACGGCATCCCCAGGGAACTCATCGACGCGGCGCGCGCCGACGGCGCGTCCTGGCTGCGCACGTACCGGCAGATCGTCATGCCCATCTCGCGGCCGGTGATCTCCGCGGTCACGATCTTCGTGTTCGTCGGGGTCTGGAACAACTTCCTGTGGCCCCTGCTGGTCGTCACCGACCCGGAGATGATGACCCTCCCCGTCGGGCTGACCTCCGTACAGGACGTGTTCGGCGTCCCCTACGCCCAGTTGATGGCCTCCGCCGTGCTCGGTGCCATCCCGCTCCTCGCCGTGTTCGCGCTGTTCCAGCGGCGCATCGTCGAGGGCATCGCCGGAACCGGCCTCAAGTAGCCCCGTACATAGGGCAGTTCCACCGTTCCACCGTTTTCCTTCCTGAGAAAGGCTCCAGCATGCCGCACACCGCACGGTTCACCGTCGACCCCGAGTTCACCGTCGGGGAGGTGGACCCGCGCCTGTACGGAACGTTCGTCGAGCACATGGGACGCTGCGTCTACACCGGTATCTACGAGCCCGAGCACCCCTCGGCGGACGCCGCCGGTTTCCGCACGGACGTCGCCGACCTGGTACGGGAGCTGGGTACGGGCCTGGTCCGCTACCCCGGCGGCAACTTCGTCTCCGGCTACCACTGGGAGGACGGCGTCGGCCCGGCCGCCGAGCGGCCCCGCCGGCTCGACCTGGCCTGGCGCTCCATCGAGACCAACCAGGTGGGCACCAACGAGTTCCTCACCTGGGCCAAGGAGCAGGGCCTCGACCCGATGATGGCGGTCAACCTAGGCACACGCGGTATCGACGCCGCCCGCGCCCTGGTGGAGTACTGCAACCAGCCCAGTGGCACCGCCTGGTCCGATCTGCGGATCAAGCACGGCTACTCGGCGCCGCACGACGTCAAGCTGTGGTGCCTGGGCAACGAGATGGACGGCCCCTGGCAGACCGGCCACAAGTCGGCCACCGAGTACGGACGCCTCGCGGCCGAGACCGGCAAGGCGATGCGTCAGGTCGACCCGTCCATCGAGCTGGTCGCCTGCGGCAGCTCCAACGCGGCCATGCCGACCTTCGGCACCTGGGAGCGCGAGGTCCTGGAGCAGACGTACGACGAGGTGGACTACCTCTCCCTGCACGCCTACTACGAGGAGTTCGACGGCGACCGCGCCAGCTTCCTGGCCTCCGGGGCGCACATGGACCAGTACATCCGCGACGTGGTCGCCACCGCGGACCACGTCCGGGCCGCGCGCGGCGCCAAGAAGCACATCAGGCTCTCGTTCGACGAGTGGAACGTCTGGTACGCGGCCCGGTTCGTCGGCGAGCGCAACCTGGAGACCGCCGAGACACCCCGGCTGATCGAGGACACCTACAGCGTGACCGACGCCGTGGTCGTCGGCTCGCTGCTCATCACGCTCCTGCGCAACGCCGACCGGGTGGCCATCGCGTGCCTGGCCCAGCTCGTCAACGTGATCGCCCCGATCCGCAGCGAACCGGGCGGCCCCAGCTGGCGGCAGACCATCTTCCACCCGTTCGCCCAGGCGGCCCGGTTCGCGACGGGCAAGGTGCTGCGCACCGAGGTCACCGGGTCCCGTATCGACACCGCGCGGCACGGTGACGTGCCGGCGCTCGACTCGGTGGTGACGTACGACGAGGAGAGCGGCGCGGTGACCGTCCTCGCCGTCAACCGCGGCCAGGAGGAGTCGCTGAACCTGCGGGCCGAGCTGCGCGGCGCGCTGTCCGGCTACCGGGTCCTTGAGCACCTCGTCCTGGCCGACCAGAACCCGGACGCCGTCAACACCCAGGCCGATCCGGACCGGGTGACCCCGCGCGCCGACGGCGGAGCCAAGGTGTCGGCCGACGGCGCACTGGAGGCGGAGCTGGCCCCGGTGTCCTGGAACGTCATCCGCCTGGTTCCCGGCGCCTGACCCCCGCCTCGCCGCCCCCCTCGCTGTGTGACGTCGCCTTCGGCGTCACCGACCGAACAGATCCGACCCCCACCCCATTGGGAGCATCTGATGTCGGCAAGACCACGTACCCCCATACCCCCACTCCGCATGGCCGCCCTCCTCTCCGCGCTGGTCGCGCTCCTGGCGGCGCTGCTCACCGCGCAGACCGGCTCGGCCGGCGCGGCGAGCGGCACCGTACTGCGCAACGACACCGGCCTGTACCCGCGGGCCATCCGTCTCGCGTACAACGGGAGCGCCAACGGCCGCGTCCTGTCGTCGGTGGTCACCTTCTCAGGCAACAACGGACTCGGGACCATCTACGAGAGCACCGACTCGGGCGGGTCCTTCCGCCAGGTCGGCGCGGTCGCCGACCCGGAGGCGGCGGGCGGCCAGGGCCTGTGCTGCTCCACGCTCTTCGAACTCCCGCGGGCCATCGGGAGCCTGCCCGCCGGCACCCTGCTCTGGGCTGCCTCGGTCGGCCAGGACGAGACGAACCGCCGCATGGCGTTGCGCGTCTTCAGGAGCAACGACGTGGGCCGCACCTGGAGTTACCTGTCCACCATCGCCACCGCGGGCAGCACCGGGGGCCTGTGGGAGCCCGAGTTCTCCGTCGACGCCTCCGGGCAGCTGGTCGCGCACTACTCGGACGAGACCGACTCGGCCCACAGCCAGAAGCTGATGGCCGCACGCACCTCGAACGGCACGACCTGGACGAGCCACCACGCCACCGTCGTCAGCTCCCTGGTCTCCGACCGGCCCGGCATGGCGGTCGTCCGCAAGCTCGGCAACGGCACCTACTTCATGTCGTACGAGATCTGCGCCGCCCCCGGCCAGTACCAGTGCGTCGTGCACTACCGGACCTCGCCCGACGGCTGGGACTGGTCGAGCGGGCCGTTCCTCGGCCACCGGCCCGAGACGGCCGACGGCAAGTACTTCAAGCACGCCCCGACCGTGGCCTGGTCCCCCGAGGCCGGCAATCCGCTCGGCAGGCTCTTCCTGATCGGCCAGGTCCTGTACAACAAGGACGGCAGCGTGGCCGCCGGGAACAACAAGACGGTCTGGGTCAACAGCGCGGGCGGCAGCGGCACGTGGCGGGAGATCCCCGCGCCCGTCACCGTCTCGTCGACGGTCGTCGACTACTGCCCCAACTACAGCTCGGCCCTGCTGCCGTCGGCGGACGGCACCAGCCTGCTGGAGATCGCCACCGACTGGGACGGCGGTACGTGCAAACCGTACTTCGCCACCAGGTCCGTACCGTCCTCCTGAACCCTCTCGCAGCATGACCTGTGGGGGGGGCGGGGCCCCGCGGCGGGGGGGGGGCCCCGCGGGGGCCGGGGGGGGCGGGGGGGGGGGGCGGGGGAGAAGGGGCGGCCCCCCGG